>NZ_JBBGZC010000008.1:114338-309625 GCF_037479395.1 Comamonas sp. MYb21
TTGGCGACCCTACGGGGATTCGAACCCCGGTACTCACCGTGAAAGGGTGATGTCCTAGGCCTCTAGACGATAGGGTCAAAACCTAAGAACCGATTTCTCGTTTCCGATAATCTTTGGTGGAGGTAAACGGGATCGAACCGATGACCTCTTGCATGCCATGCAAGCGCTCTCCCAGCTGAGCTATACCCCCGTATCGGCAAGTTTTACAATTTACTTGTTGCTGCTCACCGAAGACTCGAATTATAGGGCGTATTTCAGCGCTTTTGCAGTCTTTCGATAATTTTTTCACGACCGAGTAATGCAAGCACCGCGTCCACCGAAGGCGTATGGGCTGTGCCGACGGCCAAAACACGCACCGGCATCGCCAGCTGCGGCATCTTGATACCGTGCGCCTTGAGCACCTGCTTGAAGCCGGCGCTGATCGCCTCCTTGCTCCAATCGCCCTCTTGCAGCACCTGCAGCAACTCGTCGATCACCGGAATGATCTCGGGCGTCACATGGGTGCTGAGGTCTTCCGCGCTGGGCTGCACGTCCTGGTAGAAGACGCTGGCCCATTGCGCCAGGTCCGCCAAGGTGTCGCAGCGGTCCTTGAACAGTGCGCAGATGCGCGGCAGGCGGCCGTCGCCCACGGTGATGCTGTCCAGACCCAGGTTCTTCATGAACGGGGTCAGCATGGCAGCCAGCTCATCATCGGGTGTCAGCTTCATGTGCTGGGCATTGACCCAGCGCAGCTTGGCCTCGTCAAACTGGCCCGCGCTGCGGCCCAGGTGGTCCAGGTTGAACCACTCCAGAAACTGCTGGCGCGAGAAAATCTCGTCATCGCCGTGGCTCCAGCCCAGGCGCGCGAGGTAGTTCACCATCGCATCGGGCAGGTAGCCTTCATCCCGGTACTGGGTGACGGCCTTGGCGCCATTGCGCTTGCTCATCTTCTCGCCCTGCTCATTGAGCACGGTGGGCAGGTGGGCAAACACGGGCACATCGGCGCCCAGCGCTTCAAAGATGTGGATCTGGCGCGGCGTGTTGTTGACATGGTCGTCACCACGGATCACATGGGTAATCGCCATGTCCATGTCATCGACGCAGACGCAGAAGTTGTAGGTCGGCGTGCCATCAGGACGGGCAATGACCAGGTCATCGAGCTCGGAGTTCTGGAACTCGATGCGGCCCTTGCACTTGTCTTCCCAGGCCACGACGCCAGTGAGCGGGGTCTTGAAGCGCAGCACGGGCTTGACGCCTTCGGGCACGGGCGGCAGCACCTTGCCTGCTTCGGGGCGCCAGGTGCCGTCGTAACGTGGCTTTTCCTTGTTGGCCATCTGCTTTTCACGCAGCGCGTCCAGCTCTTCCATGCTCATGTAGCAGGGGTAGACGGCGCCCTTTTCCTGCAGGGTGGCCAGCACTTCCTTGTAGCGGTCCATGCGCTGCATCTGGTAGAACGGGCCTTCGTTGGGGTCCAGTTGCAGCCAGGCCATGCCTTCGAGAATTACATCGACGGAGGCCTGGTTGGAGCGTTCCAGATCGGTGTCTTCGATGCGCAGGATGAAATCGCCCTGGTTGGCGCGTGCAAAGGCCCAGGGGTAGAGGGCCGAGCGGATGTTGCCCAGATGGATAAAGCCGGTGGGCGACGGGGCAAAACGGGTACGTACTTTGGTGCTCATGTCAGGGTATCCAGGCCGCGCAACAGGTCGGCTTTCAAATCATCCAGGTGTTCCAGGCCAACGGAAATGCGAATCAGGCCCTGGCCCACGCCAGCGGACTGGCGCTGCTCTTCAGTCAGGCGGCCGTGCGAAGTGCTGGCCGGGTGGGTGATCGTGGTCTTCACATCCCCCAGATTGGCCGTGATCGAGCACAGCAAGGTGCTGTCAACCACATGGAAGGCATTGGCGCGCAGCTGTTCCGCGCCCTCACCCACCACATCAAAGGCCAGCACGGCGCCGCCCATGCCGTTTTGCTGGCGCATCGCCAGCGCATGCTGCGGGTGGCTTTCCAGGCCAGGGTAGTAGACCCGGGCCACCTTGGGATGCGACTCCAGCCAGCGTGCCAGCTCCAGCGCGGCGGCGCTTTCGGCCTTCACACGCAGGGACAGGGTCTCCATGCCCTTCATCACCACCCAGGCGTTGAAAGGCGAGAGGTTCAGCCCCCCGCTGCGCAAGAAGGTGCCCATGACCTTGTCGACCAGCGCGACGGTGCCGCAGACGGCGCCCGCCATCACGCGGCCCTGGCCATCGAGGAACTTGGTGCCCGAATGCACGACCAGATCGGCGCCGAGCTTGGCCGGTTGCTGCAGCACCGGCGTGGCAAAGCTGTTGTCGACGGCCAGCAAGGCGCCATGCGCATGGGCGATCTCGGCGAGCGCAGCAATGTCGCACAGGTCGGTGAGCGGGTTGGTCGGCGTCTCGGCAAACAGCATGCGCGTGTTGGGCCGGATGGCGGCCTTCCAGGCCTCCACATCGGTTTGCGACACAAAGCTGGTTTCCACGCCAAAGCGCGCCATCTCGGTGCCCAGCAGCTTGATCGTCGAGCCGAACATGGACTGCGAGCAGATCACATGGTCGCCGGTCTTCAGCACGGTCAGGGCCACCAGCAAGATGGCAGACATGCCCGTCGAGGTGGCGATGGCGCACTCGGTGCCCTCCATCGCGGCCAGGCGGCGCTCAAAACTGGTCACCGTCGGGTTGCCGGTACGCGTATAGGTGTAGCCCTCTTCCAGCGCGGCAAAGCGGCGCGCGGCCGTCTCGGCATTGGGCTGCACAAAGCTGCTGGCCAGGTACAGGGCTTCGCTATGCTCGCCCCATTGGCTGCGCTCCACCGCCTCACGGACCGCCAAGGTATCGGGATGCAGGCCCGGCGGCAATTTCTTATCAGTCATTCTTCTTCCCAAGCAGTACGCAGACCACTATCAAGCCGCATCCGTCACATCTGCGTTGCGCAGCGACAGACGCGAGGTATCGAGATCGTCCTCTTCGGCGGACACACGGCCTTCATTGACCTGCGAGATGCCTTCGGGCGTGATGCCGGTGACATAGACACCGTCAAAGCACGAGGCCTCAAAGCCATGCACGCCCGTGTTGAGCTTGCCCACGGCGTTCTTCATGCCGTCGACGTCCTGGTAGATCAGCGCGTCGCAGCCGATGTACTGGCGAATCTCTTCGAGGCTGCGGCCATGGGCCACCAGCTCCTTGGCGGTGGGCATGTCGATGCCGTAGACATTGGGGTAACGCACCGGTGGCGCCGCGCTGGCCAGGTAGACCTTGTTGGCGCCGGCGTCGCGCGCCATCTGCACGATTTCCTTGGACGTAGTGCCGCGCACGATGGAGTCATCGACCAGCAGCACATTGCGGCCCTGGAACTCGCTGCCGATGGCATTGAGCTTCTGGCGCACCGATTTCTTGCGCGCGCCCTGGCCCGGCATGATGAAGGTACGGCCCACATAGCGGTTCTTGACGAAGCCTTCGCGGTAGGGCTTGCCCAGCAACTGGGCCAGCTGCATCGCACTGGGGCGGCTAGATTCGGGGATCGGGATCACCGCATCGATCTCGTTGGGCGGCACCATCGAGATCACGCGCGTGGCCAGCGACTCACCCAGGTTCAGCCGCGCTTGGTAGACCGACATGCCATCGAGCACCGAATCGGGACGGGCCAGGTAGACGAACTCGAAAATGCAGGGGTGCAAGCTGGGGCTTTCGGCGCATTGCTCAAACGTGAGCGAGCCGTCATCGCCGATGAACACCGCTTCGCCCGGGGCAATATCGCGCTCGAGCTGCTGCATCGTGCCTTCGAGCGCCACCGATTCGCTGGCCACCATCACGGTGCCATCGGCACCACGGCCAATGCACAGAGGGCGGATGCCGTTCGGATCGCGGAACGCCACCACACCGTGGCCGGCGATCAGCGCGATCACCGCGTAGGAGCCCTGCACGCGCTTGTGCACCGCACGGATCGCATTGAACACATCCTGCTTTTGCAGCGGGATGCCGTGCGTGGCACGCTCCAGCTCATGGGCGAACACGTTGAGCAGCACTTCCGAGTCGCTCTCGGTGTTGGTGTGGCGGTGGTCGGTGGAGAACAGCTCCTTGCGCAGCTGCACGGCATTGGTCAGGTTGCCGTTGTGCACCAGCACGATGCCAAAAGGCGCATTGACGTAGAAAGGCTGGGCTTCCTCCTCACTGTAGGCATTGCCTGCCGTGGGATAGCGCACCTGACCCAGGCCGACATTGCCCGGCAAAGCCCGCATATTGCGGGTACGGAACACATCCTTGACCATGCCTTTGGCCTTGTGCATGAAGAACTTGCGCCCCTGCTGGGTTGCAATGCCTGCTGCATCCTGTCCACGGTGTTGCAGCAGCAACAGCGCGTCATAGATCAATTGATTGACCGGCGTGCTACTGACGACTCCGACGATTCCACACATATTGAGCGTTCCAAAAACGTTAACGCGGCTCTGCCGCGATGCGTGAACCAGCTTCGGTGAGCTGGTCCACCAGTGAAGACCAATGTCTTCCCATTTCTTGCGGCATCCATGGCCGCAACACTGACACTGCCGACACCAGATGCGGTGCGAAGACTGAAGTGTTCCAGATTTGCGATTCCCGCATCGATGTCAGCATAAAAACCAGAGCGATCAACACAAGTAGTAACACCCCACGCAGGGCACCAAACAGCGCGCCCAGCGTGCGGTCAAAGGGCCGCAAACCCACGATCTGAACCAGTTTGCCGATGATGCGAATCACCAGGCCCAAAGCGAAGATGGCGACAACAAAGACGATCACAAGGCCTGCGGCGATCCGCACACCCTCGTCCATTTCCTGCATCGGCAACCACATGCCGATCTCAGCGCCCCACAGTCGGGCCGCAAAAAAGGCCAGCACCCAGCTGATCAGCGACAGCACCTCAAACACCAGACCGCGCATGGCGCCGATCAGTACCGACCCCAGCAGGATCAAGATAAACACCCAGTCCAGGGCCGACATGTCAATGCTCCGCCCGCAGGGGCCAGGGAGCGCCTGCCAGCGCCCGCACCCGGCATGGGGTGCATGGCGATGACAAGGCGCGGTAGATAGGTGTCACAACAACAGGTGGTGGGGTCGGCAGTGGGCAGCAGCGCCTGTCCTACATCGGCAGCAGCGCAGCGGGCAGGCCCTGGGCGCGCACCTTGGCTGCGGCACTGTCTGCCTCTTCCTTGCTGTTGAAAGGCCCCACCCGCACACGGATGCGGTTGCCCGACGCCGTCTTGACCGATTGCGTATACGCCGGCACACCGGCCATCTGCAGCTTGGCACGCACCTCGGCCGCCTTGCTCTCCTCGGCAAACGCACCCACCTGGATCGCATAGCGGCTGGCAGCGGCCGCCGGCTTGGCAGCGGGGGCTGCAGCGGGCGCGGCTGCAGGCGCAGTGGCCGTGCGGCCTTCCATCATCGCGCGGACCCGGTCGGCCTCGTCATCGCGCTTGGGCTTGGCAGGTTCTGCCGGCTTGGGCTTGGGCTCTTCCTTGGGCTTGGCCTCCGGTTTGGGCTCGGGCTTGGGTTCAGGTTTAGGCGCTGGCTTGGGCTCAGGTTTCGGCTCTGGCTTGGCAGCGGGCTCTGGTTTGGCCGCTGGCTCGGGCTTGGCGGCGGGGGCCGCAGGCTTGTCCGCGGGTTTGCTGGCAGCCGTGGCAGCTGCTGCGGCGGCCGCTGCTGCGGTAGCGCCAGCGGCCGCTGGGGACGTGGCTGCATTGCTTCTTGCGCCAACAATCTCTTCGCCTGCATCCAGGCCATTGTCATTGCCCGAATGGCTGCCGTGCGGCGCTGCGGCGTTGGACGCAGGCGGCACGGCCAGGGCGGCCACGCGCTCGCGGTCCGGGATCTCAATCGAGGCATTGACTGGCACCGGGCGCGGCTGGGTGTCGAACAGCATCGGAAAGCCGATGATGGCCGCCAGCACCAGCACGGTGGCACCAATCAGGCGGTGGCGCGCGCGGCGGCGCATGGCATCCACACTCTCGGCAGGATTGCTGCGCGGCGCGCGAATCACGCGCGGGCTCTCCGCTTCCTGTTGCTTTTTACCGGGCCATCGAAGATTGAAAATTGCCATGGACGATTGGAGGTGGAGCTTGAAAACAGGTCGCTGGGAGCGGCCCCATCATGGGGCTGCTTTTAGTTCAGGTGCTTGGCATCGAGCCGTGGCACACCGTGCTTCAACACCCCGCCCACCGTAAAGAACGAGCCGAAAACGACGATTCTATCAGCGGGCCCTGCCGCTTCGACGGCCGCCTGGAATGCGGCCATCGGGTCCGGGTAACAAGCTGTAGCCACTTCGCGCCGCTGGTCGGACAGCAGGTGCACGGCATTCCATTTGGACTGCAGGTCCACCGCCTTCTCGGCGCGGTCCGTGGGCAGGTCGCAGAAGTACCAGCGGTCCACCAGGGGGCCCAGCTTGCGCAACATCGGCGTCAGGTCCTTGTCGTGCATGGCACCAAAGACGGCATGGGTGGTGGGAAAGTAGCCCATCGCATCCAGGTTGGCCGTCAGTGCGGCAATCGCATGCGGGTTGTGCGCCACATCCAGCACCACCGCCGGCTGGCCGGGCACGATCTGGAAGCGGCCGGGCAGTTCGACCATCGCCAGGCCATTGCGCACGGCCTGGGCGGTGACAGGCAGCACCTGGCGCAAGGCCTCGTAGGCGGCCAGCACGCCAGACGCATTGACCAGCTGGTTGGCACCGCGCAGCGCCGGGTAGGCCATGCCGGCATAGCGCCGGCCGCGCCCTGCCCAGCTCCACTGCTGCTTGTCGCCTTCGTAGTTGAAATCGCGGCCAAAGCGCCACAGGTCGGCGCCAATGCTCTGCGCGTAATCGATCACGCTTTGCGGCGGCACCGGGTCGCTGACGACCGCCGGTTTTCCCGGGCGCATGATGCCGGCCTTTTCCCGGCCGATCGATTCGCGGTCGGGGCCCAGCAGGTCCATATGGTCCAGGTCGATGCTGGTGATGACCGCGCAGTCCGTGTCGATGATATTGGTAGCGTCCAGCCGGCCGCCCAGGCCCACTTCCAGAATCGCCACATCCAGCCTGGCCTGGCTCAACAGGCGCAGAATCGCCAAGGTGGTGAACTCGAAATAGCTGAGCGAAATCTCGGGCGCCTGCAGGCGAGCCGCTTCCACCGCCTCGAAATGCGGCAGCAGATCGGCGGCCGAGACAATCTCGCCATGCACGCGGCAGCGCTCTTCAAAATGCACCAGGTGGGGCGAGGTGAACACCCCGGGGCGGTAGCCAGCTTCCAGCGCCACGGCCTCCAGCATGGCGCAGGTCGAACCCTTGCCATTGGTGCCCGCCACCGTGATCACCGGGCAGGCAAAGCGCAGCGCCAGGCGCTCGGCCACGGCCTTGACGCGGGTCAGCCCCATGTCAATGGTTTTGGGATGAATCTGCTCGCAGTGGGCGAGCCACTGCTCCAAGGTATCGAAACGGGTTTGCATGGGGCCAGATTGTCGCGTAATTGCGGCTGTGTCATCATTGCTGTCCATGAGTAACCACACCATCGCCGTCTACGGCATCCCCAACTGCAGCACCGTCAAAAAAGCCCGCACCTGGCTGGAGGCGCAGGGCGTCGACCACCAATTCCATGATTTCAAGAAAGCGGGTGTGCCCGCCAGCCATCTGCCCGACTGGATCGCCAAGGCCAGCTGGGAAAAGCTGGTCAACCGCCAAGGCACCACCTGGCGCAAGCTGGATCCCAACGTGCAACAAGCCGTGACGGACGCCGACAGCGCCAGTGCGCTGATGATTGCCAACCCCAGCGTGATCAAGCGCCCGGTGGTCGAATGGGCCGATGGCTCCGTCACCGTGGGCTTTGATGAAGCGGTTTGGAGCAGCAAGATCGCCTGAGCGGATACGGCTGGGCGGTGTTGACCGGCGCTTTACGCTGCGACATGGCGCAGATACATGCCAGCGGCAGCATGGGTGCATGCTGAACTTTATGCTTTGAGCAAAGTCTTAGATATTTGTGCAGGCGGTGTAAAGCGTGTCGCCCAGTCTCGGTACTGGCGCGTTGAGCACCCAGCAACTTATCGCTTTTTTGGAGGCATTCATGCCACATCTGCTCTCAGCCCGCCTGATCGTGCTGGCTGCGCTGTCCACCTTGGCGGCAGCCAGCCCCTCGGTCTGGGCCCAAAATTATTCGCCCTCGTCCGATCCGTTTTTGCCGCAGCAAGCGCCTGGCGCGCAGCCGCCCTTGCCTGCGGGCGAGCAGCCCTATGGCCGGGTGCTGTCGGTCACGCCGGCCTACCGGCAGGTGAACACGCCGCAAACCGTCTGCAATGACCAGCAGGTGTATGCCGGCCAGCGCACCTCCGGCGTGGGCGCCATCACCGGCGCCGTCGTCGGCGGCTTGCTCGGCAACGGCATTGGCCATGGGTTTGGCCGCGCAGCGGCCACCGGCGCTGGCGTCATTGCCGGCTCAGCCATCGGCAACCAGCTCGAAGGCGGAACGCCCAGCTACCAAACGGTACGGCAATGTGCCAACCAGTACACCACGCAAAACCAGCCCGATGGCTACAACGTGGAGTATGAATACGCGGGTCGCCGCTACAGCACCCGCACGGCCACGGCGCCGGGCGAATGGCTGCCGCTGAGCGTGCAGCCTGCCGCTTCGGCCTACGACAACCCACCTGCGCAGGACTATGCCTACACGGCTCCTGAGCCCGGCGTTGTCGTCAGCAGCCAGCCGGTCTACCAGCAGCCCGTCTATATGGCACCGCCCCCGGTCTATGTCGCACCAGCGCCTGTGTACTATGCGCCGCCGCCCGTCATGCTGCAGCCCTCGGTGCAGATTGGCGTGGGCGGTTACTGGGGCGGCCACCGCGGCCACTGGCGTTAAGCCAAAGAGCGACGCGACATTGCGGTGGCGCGTCCCGGCCAGGTGTGGCCCAGCCAAGCGTGGCCCGGCCCCCAGCAGCAGTACTCCGGTACTGCTGCTTTTTTATGCCTGCCATGCCGCTCAACTGCCCCACCATGTTCGAGAGACGGGCAAAGGCCTCGCCTACAATGGCGGTTTTCCTCCATTTACCTGTTGTCTTCCATGATCACTGAGAGCATCGACGGCGTACGCCTCACCACCAAGGCCAATGTTTATTTTGATGGCAAGTGCGTCAGCCACAGCTACCAGCTGGCCGACGGCACCAAGCAATCGGTTGGTGTGGTACTTGCAGCCACCTTGACCTTTGGCACGGCCGCCGCCGAGATCATGGAGTGCGTTGCCGGCGCCTGCGAGTACAAGCTCGACGGCAGCGACGAATGGAAAAAGTCCGGCCCTGGCGACAAGTTCAGCGTTCCGGCCAACAGCAAGTTCGATATCCGCGTGGCCGAGGCCTACCACTACATCTGCCACTACGCCTGATTTTTGGGGCTGCGCCGGGCCAGCTGGCGCACGCCTCCCGCTGCACGCCGCTTGTCTGGCGCGTCACTGAATCCTCAGACAGCACCGCAGCAGCGCCTGTTTTTAGAGAAAAGCCACACCATGGAAACCATCCTGCAACATGTTCCCGTCGGCCAGAAGGTCGGCATCGCCTTCTCCGGCGGCCTCGACACCAGCGCAGCCCTGCGCTGGATGAAGAACAAGGGCGCGCTGCCCTACGCCTACACGGCTAACCTGGGCCAGCCCGATGAGTCCGATTACGACGAGATCCCGCGCAAGGCCATGGAATACGGTGCCGAGAAGGCCCGCCTGATCGACTGCCGCAGCCAGCTGGCCAACGAAGGTATTGCCGCCATCCAGGCTGGCGCCTTCCACATCTCGACCGGCGGCATCACCTACTTCAACACCACGCCGCTGGGCCGCGCCGTGACCGGCACCATGCTGGTGGCCGCAATGAAGGAAGACGACGTCAACATCTGGGGCGATGGCTCGACCTTCAAGGGCAATGACATCGAGCGTTTCTACCGCTACGGCCTCTTGACCAACCCTGCACTGAAGATCTACAAGCCCTGGCTGGACCAGACCTTCATCGACGAGCTGGGCGGCCGCGCCGAAATGTCGGCCTTCATGACCAAGGAAGGTTTTGGCTACAAGATGAGCGCGGAGAAGGCCTACTCGACCGACTCCAACATGCTGGGCGCCACCCACGAAGCCAAGGACCTGGAGTTCTTGAACAGCGGCATCCGCATCGTCAACCCCATCATGGGCGTGGCGTTCTGGAAGCCCGAGGTCGACGTCAAGGCCGAGGAAGTCTCCGTCACCTTTGAAGAAGGCCGCCCTGTGGCCCTGAACGGCCAGCGCATCGAAGACCCGGTCGCCTTCTTCCTGGAAGCCAACCGCATCGGCGGCCGCCACGGCCTGGGCATGAGCGACCAGATCGAGAACCGCATCATCGAAGCCAAGAGCCGCGGCATCTACGAAGCCCCCGGCATGGCGCTGCTGCACATCGCCTACGAGCGCCTGGTGACCGGCATCCACAACGAAGACACCATCGAGCAGTACCGCATCAACGGTCTGCGCCTGGGCCGTCTGCTGTACCAAGGCCGCTGGTTTGACCCACAGGCCATCATGCTGCGCGAAACCGCCCAGCGCTGGGTGGCCCGTGCCATCACCGGCACCGTGACCCTGGAGCTGCGCCGTGGCAACGACTACTCGCTCTTGAACACCGAATCGGCCAACCTGACCTACAAGCCCGAGCGCCTGTCGATGGAAAAGGTGGAAGACGCGCCATTCAGCCCCGCTGACCGCATTGGCCAGCTGACCATGCGCAACCTGGACCTGATGGACACCCGCGACAAGCTGGCCATCTACACCCAGACCGGCCTGCTGACCGCCAGCGGCAGCCACGCACTGCCCCAGCTGGGCAACGACAAGAAGTAATTCCGCCAACGGAAGCCCTTCCACCCAGCAAAAACCGCTGTGTGCCTGCCAAGGCCACAGTGGTTTTTTTATCGTCTGAAGGCGGCGCGAGAGCTGCGCTCTCAGGCCTCGGCCACCAGGTAGACCTTCTTCACAAAGCTGTCTACCTCCCAGTGGCCGGTCCAGCCCTCGGGCATGATGAAATGGTCGCCCACGCCAAAACGGTGCACGGTGCCATCGGGGTCGACCAGGCGGCAGTCGCCTTCGACAATGACGCAAAACTCGATATAGCCCTGCACATTGGAGCTGAAGTGGCCGGCGGTGGACTGCCAGGTGCCCGAGCTCACCTTGCCGCCCAGACCCTCGAACACATTCATGGTCTGGTACTCGGTATCGCCGCTGATCGGGCGGCTGGGCTTGCCGATGACGGGATTGACCAGGGTCTTGGCGGGCCAATGGATGATGGAGATCTTGGGGGCAGCGGGCGTGGCAGAGGTGGCAGCGGCGGCAGTGGACATGGCAGTGATCAATAAGCGGTGCAAATGGGCAAGCAGCGATTATCTGGCAGCGCTGGTGCGCTGCGCCTCAGCTCAGGGACGAAAAGCCAAAGAAAAGGCGGCACCGATGGTGCCGCCTTGCTGCATCTGCTGCGCCTGCAGGCCGTCTCGCCTGCAGCGCATGCAGGCGTCGCAGATCAGTGGAACTGCTCTTCCTCGGTCGAGCCGGTCAGCGCCTTGACGCTGGACGAGCCGCCCTGGATCACCGTGGTCACATCGTCGAAGTAGCCTGCGCCCACTTCCTGCTGGTGCGAGACAAAGGTGTAGCCTTGCTCGCGGGCAGCGAATTCGGGCTCCTGGATCATCTCCACATAGTGCTTCATGCCTTCGCCACGGGCATAGGCGTGGGCAAACTTGAAGGTGTTGTACCAGTTGCTGTGGATACCGGCCAAGGTGATGAACTGGTACTTGTAGCCCAGCGCCGCCAGCTCGTCCTGGAACTTGGCAATCGTCGCGTCGTCGAGGTTCTTCTTCCAGTTGAACGATGGCGAGCAGTTGTAGCTCAGCAGCTTGCCGGGGCTGGAGGCATGCACGGCCTGGGCGAACTCGCGGGCAAAGCCCAGGTCCGGCGTGCCGGTCTCGCACCACACCAGATCGGCATAGGGCGCGTAGGCCACGCCACGGCTGATCGCCTGCTCCAGACCGTTCTTGACGCGGTAGAAGCCTTCTTGCGTGCGCTCGCCCACCAGGAAAGGCTTGTCATTGGCGTCGTGGTCGCTGGTGATCAGGTTGGCCGCTTCGGCATCGGTGCGGGCCAGCACGATGGTGGGCACACCCATCACGTCGGCGGCAAAACGCGCAGCGATCAGCTTCTCGCAGGCTTCATGCGTGGGCACCAGCACCTTGCCGCCCATGTGGCCGCACTTCTTGACGGCAGCGAGCTGGTCTTCAAAGTGCACGCCGGCAGCGCCCGAGGCAATCATGTTCTTCATCAGCTCGAACGCATTGAGCACGCCGCCAAAGCCCGCTTCGGCATCGGCCACGATCGGCAGGAAGTAGTCGATGAACTCCTTGTCGCCCGGGTTCACGCCCTTGGCCCACTGGATCTCGTCAGCGCGCTTGAAGGTGTTGTTGATGCGGCGCACCATGGTGGGCACCGAGTCATAGGCGTAGAGCGACTGGTCGGGGTACATGGTCTCCGAGGTATTGCCGTCCGCTGCCACCTGCCAGCCCGACAGGTAGACCGCTTCCAGACCCGCCTTGGCCTGCTGCATGGCCTGGCCTGCGGTGATTGCGCCAAAGGCATTCACATAGCCCTTCTTGGCACCGCCATTGATCTTGTCCCACAGCACCTGGGCGCCGCGCTGGGCCAAGGTGTACTCCGGCTGCACGCTGCCGCGCAGACGCACCACGTCAGCAGCCGAGTAGCCGCGCTTGACGCCCTTCCAGCGGGGGTTTTGCGCCCAATCCAATTCAAGGGCGGCAATTTGCTGTTCGCGGCTGAGTTGCTGGTTCAGTTTCTGAGACATGGGGAACTCCTGTGGTCAAGTGGGTGGAACTAACGGATTGAAAACTGGTGGACAGATACCGTCTGTCCATGGCTCTAACTGTACGCCTGCCCCGCCGCATATTTTTGTCTTATGTCTTATATAAGACTAATTTTTAATCATTAAAAATCAACATACTATTAATACTATTTCGCATTGAGAAATGCGATTTCTCGTATTGAGAAATATTGACGCACTGCAATATCCGCATATTTCACAATATGAGAATCCGTTTTCAGAACCACTGCTGTCCAGGCTGCAGCAGCGCTGCCTGCCAGAGGCTGGCCAATTGCGGCATGATGCGCATGGCCCATTGTGCAAAGCGGATATGACAGCTTGCTTGCGCCTGGCCCCGCCTGCCCCGATCGCCCCGCTCCCCTTTTAGTCTTTGCACCCATGCGCATCCATAGCAAGCCCTTGGCTTATTTCTACCTGGCACTCAGCATGTCGCTGGTGGGCGCCTATGTCGCGCTCTCCAAGCCACTGGCCGCCACCTTTCCGGTCTTGCTGCTGGCCTGGCTGCGTTTTGGCATTGGCGGGGTGGCCATGCTTGGCTGGCTCAAACGCCCGGCCCATGAGGCGCCATTGCCCGCCAAGGCCAAGGGGCTGCTGTTTCTCGAATCCTTTTTTGGCAACTTTCTCTTTACGCTGTGCATGATCACCGGCGTGTCAATGACCAGTGCGGTCACCGCCAGTGTCACGATGGCGACGATCCCGGCAGCCATTGCGCTGCTCAGCTGGCTGGTGCTCAAGGAGCGCATCAGCGGGCGCGTGCTGATTGCCATCAGCCTGGCGGTGCTGGGCATTGTGCTGCTGGCCTTGGCCAAGCCCGCTGCCGGCGCACATGCGGGCGCGGCTGCAGGCGCGGCCGCCGACGCAGACCCCGGCAAGCACTGGCTCGGACAGCTGCTCCTGGTGGGCGCGGTGTTGTGCGAGGCCTGCTACGCCGTCATCGGCAAAAAGCTCACCAGCAGCCTGAGCCCCAAGCGCATTGCGGCGCTGATCAACCTCTGGGGCTTTGTGCTGACCCTGCCTTTTGGTCTGTACCTGGCCTGGCATTTTGACTTTGGCCAGGTGGGCACCGCCACCTGGCTGCTGCTGGTCGGCTATGCCTTGGCGGCCTGCATGGTCACCGTCTGGCTGTGGATGACCGGGCTGCAGGTCGTGCCCGCCTCGCAAAGCGCAGTGTTCACGGTGATGCTGCCGCTGTCCACCGCGCTCGTGGGTGTGGTGTTTCTGGGCGAAACGCTGGGCGGTCTGCAGATGCTGGCCTTTGCGATTGCCGTCTCCAGCTTGGCACTGACGACGTTGCCAATGCCCCTGCGTGGCAGAGGGCAGACAGTTTTGCAACGCGACCCCGATTGACACCGCCTTGGGAGCCAGTACCATGCTCCGAGGGGAAAAGGCCCCAATCTGACAAGAATCAACGCCCTAAGCTGCTTGTTGATAGCTTTGATCCATCAACAAAGGTTAGCAAAGCTAAAACAAGCAACATTTCGAGGCAAAAAAATGCGGCGCTCCCTTGGAAAGCGGTTTTTTTGCCGTTAGCATGGCCGTAACCAGCGGAGGGAAACTCTGGCTGGCGATAGAGATATTGACACAAGGAAACCAAAACATGGCAACCGCATCTAAGACCGCAGCGCCTGCAAAGAAGCGCACCCCCAACGCAGCCTTCATGAAGCCGCTGACCCCAAGCCCAGAACTGGGCGCTGTTGTGGGCACCGCTCCACTGCCACGCACGGAAATCATCAGCAAGCTGTGGGTCTACATCAAGGCCCACAACCTGCAAGACGCCGCCAACAAGCGCATGATCAACGCCGATGACAAGCTCAAGAAGGTGTTTGGCAAGCCCCAGGTTTCGATGTTCGAGATGGCTGGCCTGATCGGCAAGCACGTCAAGTAAGTCCTGCCGCCCTTGCGCAGCGCAGTCCTTTGCGCTGCCGTCCAAAAACCAGCATCAGGCATGCTGGTTTTTTTACGCCTGCTCTTCACAGGCAGGCGCTGTCCCTCCAAGCGCTGCGCCAGCACGCCATGGCCTTTATCGATGGATGGCAAGGGCCGTGCAAAGCGTGCAAAGAGACCTTTCCTTGGGCAGCGATAGACGCCATTTCTGCCCGCATTCACCCTCCTCATGCAGCATTCAACCGCCCTTTGCGCAATCACGCCGGCCGGCAGATCTGTGTGAAGCCGCCAAGGCCAGCTATTTTTTGTGTAAGCATGCTTCCAACAGCTAATTGCACAGACTATTGATTTATAACAATAAATACTAACAATCTGGTCCAGATACACAGGCTATCGCCTAGCTATGGGCCACAGCACCCCTATTGCGCTCAGGAGATTATTGCGAATGCGACAAATTCTTATTTATAATTCCCTTCAGTTATTCACTAGCCAGCCACCACGCTGTTCATCTGACCATGATCGTTTGTGTTTGCCGCCGAGTCTCGGACAAAGAGATCGCTCGCCACGCGCATGCGGGTATGTCGTTCGATGAGATCCAGTTCGAACTGGGTGTTGGACTGCAATGCGGCTGCTGCGAAGGTTGCGCCCGCGATGTGGTCGAGCAATGCAGCGCGTCGCGTCCGGTTGCTGCCTTGCGCAATGAAGCAGCAGTGCACCCGGTCCAGCTTGCCACCACCATCATGGAAAGCAAAGCATGGAACTCTTCGCCGCTGTCCTCGGTAGCCTGATTCTGGTCGCTGCCTCTCTCTGGTGGGTCTTTCAGAAATAAGCCACCAACGCATTGATATGCCGTGCTGCGGCTTCAGGCTGCAGCATTTTTTATTGCCCTTATGCTCTCACCAGACCCTTACAGCCCCTCCAAAAAAATGGGGCGCAATATCGTGGTTACGGGTTCGGTGCTGGCAGCGCACGTCGCAGGTCTTTGGGCCTTGCAGGCGGGCCTGCTCAAAAGTGCAGCAGTCGAGATGCCCAAGCCCGAACCGGTCATGGTGCAGCTGATTGCGCCCGAGCCGATGCCCGTGGTTGCGCCGCCCCCTCCTCCAACTCCCAAGCCGCCACCGCCCGCACCGACGCCGCCGCCAAAGCCCACGCCCAAGCCCGTCCCCAAACCTGCGCCCAAGCCCCAGGCGATCAAGGACCCAACGCCTGCGCCCAATGCCGTGACCGGCACCACCGAGGCCCAGCCACCGGCACCGCCCATCGAGGCGCCGCCGCCCGCTCCGCCGTCTCCTCCACCGGCTCCGCCCGCACCGCCAGCGCCTCCACCGCCACCGGTGATCCAGCTGCCGTCGAGCAATGCCGCCTACCTGAACAATCCCGCTCCGCAGTACCCGGCCATCAGCCGCCGTATGGGCGAGACCGGGACCACCATCGTGCGCGCCTACATCGACGAAGAAGGCAAGCCCCAGGAGCTGCAGCTCAAGAAGTCCAGTGGCTATGACCGTCTGGACCAGGCCGCCATGGATACGGTGCGCAAATGGCGCTTCAAGGCAGGCACCTCCAACGGAACTCCCCGGCCCATGTGGGTCAACGTGCCCATCAAGTGGGAACTCAATTAAATCGAACGGAAATAGGATCAGTTATGGACTCGCAATTCGGCATCGCCCACGTCTGGGCTCAGGGAGATTTCGTGACCAAGACGGTCGCAGTCATTCTGGTGGCCATGTCTCTCGCTTCCTGGATCGTGATCGTCATCAAGGCGCTCGACATCATGCGTTTCAAGAAGTACGCCCGCAATGCCCAGGACTTCTGGCACAGCGCTGACTTCGCAGCCGGCCTGAGCAAGCTGGGCGAGCAAGGCGACAACCCGTTCCGCCAGTTGGCCATCGAAGGCCGCGAAGCCACCGCGCACCACCGCAAGACGGCCGAGCACCTGCATGACTCGCTGGACGTCAGCGACTGGATCACGCGCTGCCTGCGCAATGGCATCGATGAGTTCACCGCGCGCGCCCAATCCGGTCTGGCCGTGCTCGCATCGGTTGGCTCCACCGCCCCCTTCATCGGCCTGTTCGGTACCGTCTGGGGCATCTACCACGCGCTGGTGGCCATCGGCATGTCGGGCCAGTCCTCGATCGACAAGGTCGCCGGCCCCATCGGTGAAGCGCTGATCATGACCGCACTGGGTCTGGCTGTGGCCATCCCTGCCGTGCTGGGCTACAACGCACTGGTGCGTGGCAACAAGTCGGTGCTTAACCGCCTCAACAGCTTTGCCCATGACCTGCATGCCTTCTTCGTGACCGGCACCCGCCTGAATGTGGACTCCAGCAAGCCCGGCGCCGTGGTCACGCCGCTCAAGAAAGGTGCCTGATCATGGCTTTTGGAACGCAAGACGATGCCGATGAGGTCATGAACGAGATCAACATGACGCCCTTGGTCGACGTCATGTTGGTGCTGCTCATCATCTTCATCATCACCGTGCCGGTGATGAAGCACTCGGTCAACATCGACCTGCCGCGTGCCGTCAACACGCCGGAAGACGCCAAGCCCGACACCATCCAGCTGGCCATCCTGCCCGATGGCACGTACAACTGGAACGGCAAGGCCGTGACCGACGCCGAGCTGGAATCCAATATGCAGGCCGAGGCCAGCAAGGAGCCCCAGCCCGAGCTGCACATCCGCGGCGCCCGCGATGTGAAGTACGAGAAAGTGGCCCAGGCGATGGCTGCCGCCCAGCGCAGCAACCTGAAGAAGATCGGCTTCATCACCGACCAGGTGGGCGAGTAAACCGTCCACCCTCCCGGCAAGGGCTCCAGCAGGAGCCCTTTTTTCATGGCGGATGCAGACCGGATCAGGTTTACCCGCAGTGACGCCCAAGCGACGCCAGCCGCCCGCCTGCTCTGCCTAAACTGGGCCGCAGGACAAGCGCCGTGGCGACCTGTACTGGCCGAAGCAGCGGCGGGCAAACCGACCATCACCAGCGCCTCCCCCAACTATCACTAGATTGAGGAGACACCGATTGATGAAGACGTCCCGCACCCAGCCAGTACCTACTCCCTTGCGCCGGCGCCAGATGCTGCGCCTGGCCGTTGCCAGCGCAGCTGCCGCCAGCGGCCTGCCACTCGCCACGGTCGCGCGCGCAGCCAGCGACAAGGCCAGCTTCCCGACCAAGCCCTTGCGCGTGATCGTTCCGTTTGCGCCGGGCGGGGCCACCGATGTGCTGGCGCGCAGCGTCAGTGACCGGCTGGGCCAGCAGCTGGGCCAGCCGGCCATCGTCGACAACCGCCCCGGCGCAGCGGGCCTATTGGCCTGTGATGCGGTGGCCAAGGCAGTGGCCGATGGCCATACCTTGACCCTGGGGACGACCAGCACGATGCTGTCGAACCAGTTCATGTTCAAGAAAATGGCCTATGACCCGCAAAAGGACATGGTGCCGGTGGTGCGCATCTGCTGGGCGCCGATTGTGCTGGTCACCAACAGCCAGGTGCCTGCACGCAATCTGCAAGAGCTCATCGCCTATATCAGCGCCAACAAGGGCAAGCTGTCCTACGGCAGCTATGGCATTGGCTCGCAAGGCCATCTGGTGCTGGCGAGCCTGAGCAACCTGACCCAGGCGGACATGAGCCACATCGCCTACAAGGGCGAGGCGCCGATGGTGCAAGACCTTGTGGGCGGCCAGTTGATGATGGGCATCGGCAGCATCCTCTCGCTCAAGCAGCATATCGACAGCGGCAAGCTGCGCGCCATCAGCTTTACCGGCCCCAACCGCGTGCCCGCGCTGCCCGATGTGCCCACCTTTGCCGAACAAGGCCACAAGGAAGACGCGTTCACGATCTCCGGCTGGCTGGGCATGGCGGCCACTGGCGGCACGCCGGCGCCCGTGCTCGAGCAGCTTGGCGCCGAAGTGCGCAAGGCCCTGCAGTCGCGTGATGTCAATGCCCGCGTGCTGGTGGCCGGCTTTGTGCCTTTGACCGATGACAGCCCGGCGCGCTTTCAGGACGACTGGAAGCGTGAGCTGCCGATCTGGAAAAAGCTGCTGGCCGATGCCGGCGTGCAGCCGACCTGAGCGCCTGTTGGCGCCTCGTCATGCCTGCTGGCACCTTGATAAGTGCCTCGATTAGCACCCAGATAAGCAACTGGATTCGCGCCGCAAAGGCCGCACCAGCCTGCCCCCGCCACGGTCCCCCACCCCGCGACCGTGGCTTTTTGCCTTTTACCGTGGCAAATTTCAAATAAACACTGGACTTCACGAATACGAATCGTTATCATTTGCTTCAGTTTTATCCCTGTGAGCACTGCCATGCAAACCATCGCCCTACCCGCCACCCCGCTTGCCGCTGCCAGCAAGAGTGCCAGCGCGTCCCAAGGCCATGCCACGCAATCGGCCGCGCTGGAGAGCAGTGAGCTGCTCCAAGGCGCCAAAGCGGTATCCATCGTGCACAACGGCGCCATCTACCGTTTGCAGACCACCAAGCTGGGCAAGCTGATCCTGACCAAGTAAGCAAGCCCGGTACCGGATTGCTTCCCCTCCCCCAAAGGCCGGGGCAAGCGCCCAGCTTCGTGCACAGCAAAAAGCCAACTCCTGGAAGTTGGCTTTTTTATGCGCGCCGGGTTTGCGATGCAGGGGGCTCGCTACACACCCAGCGGCAAATCCGCGTGCTTGAGCGTGCGCAGCACAAAGCTTGACTGGCTGTGGCGTATGCCCTTGATCTTGTAGAGCTTCTCACGCAGCAGGCGCTCGTAGTCGCGGGTGTCCTTGACGACCACGCGCAGCAGGTAGTCGTACTCGCCGGAGACCAGGTGTGCCTCCACTACCTCGGGGATGGTGGCCAGCAGCTCGCCAAACTTTTCCAAGGTGTTGTCGCTGTGGCTGTCGAGGGTCACCATCACCAGCACCGTATCGCCCAGGCCCAGCGCCTGGGGCGACAGCCGCACCGAATAGCCCTGGATCACGCCGGCCTCTTCCATCTTCTTGATGCGGCCCCAGCAGGGCGAGGCGCTCAAGCCCACCGCCTGGCCAATCTCCTGCAGGCTGGCGCGGCTGTTGTGTTGCAGCTGGCGGAGTATTTTGCGGTCCAACGTATCGAGAAGCATGATTTTCTGCAAAAATCAAGAATTTAGAATATTTTTCTATATTAATGGCATTAACCCAGAAAAACAAAATATTTTTTGGCGTACAGGCCGGCATACTTTCTGCATCGAAACACTTTTACCGAAGTCTCTTTCTGGCAGAGCCTGCTTACCGGCAGCCCCTCTCTCCACCAGCCCCCAGGCGGTTACCGCTGCCATGGGGGCTGTTGCATTGCGGCGCAGCTGGCGCCTTCTGCAAACGCCGCTGCCATCGTCTGAACGCGGTCCCAGCAGATCCACATCCATGCCACTTGGCAACGGTGACGCAGAGGCCCCCTCGCTCGCTTCTTATGTAACAAAACTATTGCATTTGCGTCCCCGTTTCCCTGCGCAGCTTGCGCCTGTGCCATGGCATAGTGGCGCCCTGGAACAACGACAACAGACCGCCCTCTATGCGCCTAAGAGTTTGGAGATCAGCGCATACGAACGGTCAATAAGCAGCTATGTTTAAGCGACTCAACGAACTGTCCGAAAGCCATGGCGCCTTGCGCGCGGGCCGGGGCATGGTGGCCGGCGTCATTGCGCTGATCTTGGCAGCCCTGTGCTTTTTGGGCGTACTGGCCTTTCACTTCCCGCAGTACCTCACCACGCCTGAGCTGCGCCGCAGCTACAACGTCGATGTGATGCGCCAGCTGCTGTTCTGGAGCATGGTGATTGCCGGGGGCCTGTCGGTCGCGCTGATCGTGCTGGGCCGGGTGCGCTGGTTGGCCGCCTCGGCTTTTGGCCTGGTGGTGCTGTCGGCGCTCTTGGGCGGCCACAAGGTGCCCGTGGGCAGCTTTGCCACCAACACGCCCTATATCGGCCTGGACTGGTTCATTCTCGACCTGCTGGGCAGCGCGCTGATCTTCATCTTTATCGAAAAGCTGTTTGCGCTGCGCAAGGACCAGCCCGTCTTCCGCCCCGAGTGGCAAACCGATTTCCACCACTTTCTGGTCAACCACATGGTGGTCGGCTTTGTGCTGCTGGCCACCAACCTGATGGTGCACCAGTTCTTTGGCTGGGCCGCCCATGACGGCATCCGGGGCTGGGTCGCCAATCTGAACTTCTGGGTTGCGCTGTTCCTGATCATCCTGGTGGCCGATCTGGTGCAGTACTGGACGCACCGCGCCTACCATGAGGTGCCCTTGCTCTGGCGCATCCACGCGGTGCACCACAGCGTCAAAAGCATGGACTGGCTGGCCGGCTCGCGCCAGCACATTCTGGAGCTGCTGATCACCCGCACCCTGGTGCTCGCGCCCATCTATGTGCTGGGCTTTAGCAAGGAGGTGATCGATGCCTACATCATCATCGTCGGCTTCCAGGCGGTGTTCAACCACGCCAATGTCAGCGTGCGGCTGGGCCCGCTGCGCTATATCATCGTCACGCCCAACTTCCACCACTGGCACCACAGCCAGGATGCCGAGGCGCTGGACAAGAACTACGCCGCCCATTTCGCCTTTTTGGACTATGTGTTTGGCACCGCCGTCAAGAGCGATAAAGTCTGGCCTACCGATTACGGCGTGCTCGGCGACTATGTGCCCAACGGCTTTTTCAAGCAGCTGAAGTTTCCCTTCACCTGGAAGGGCTGAGCACGGCCCGCTGCGCTTGGACGCCCGACCCCATTGCTTCCATCACCCATGTCATTTCCTCCCGATTTTCGCGCCCAGGCCATGGTGCTGGCCGCCGGCCGGGGCGAGCGCATGCGCCCGCTGACCGACCACAGGCCCAAGCCCCTGCTCCCCGTGCAAGGCAAGCCGCTGATGCAGTACAGCATGGAGCAGCTCGCCCGCGCCGGCGTGCAACGCCTGGTCATCAACACCGGCTGGCTGGGCCAGCAGGTGGCCGATGCCTGGCCCGCCGCCCCCGCTGAGGCGCAGCTAGGTGCAAAGCGGCTGCAGATTGCCTACTCCCGCGAGGATCTGGATTTTGGTGGCGGCATCGAGACCAGCGGCGGCATCAGCCGCGCGCTGCCGCTGCTCGACGATGCCTTCTGGCTGGTCTCGGGCGATGTCTTTATCCCCGGCTTCCCCTTTGACGAGGCCCTGCGCCAGCGCTTTGCGCACAGCGATGACCTGGCCCATCTGTGGCTGGTGCCCAATGCGCCCCACCACCCCCAGGGCGACTTTGTGCTGACAGCCGAGGGCCGGGCCGAGAACCCCGCTGCAGGCGACCCGCGCCCGCGCCTGACCTACTGCTCGGTGGCGCTGCTGAAAAAAGCCCTGTTCAGCGCGCCCTACTGCGATATCCCTGCGGGCAATCCGCAGGGCACCAAGATGCCGCTGGTGCAGCAGTTGCGCGCAGCGATGCAGGCGGGCCGCTGCAGTGCCAGCCGCTACGACGGCACCTGGGTGGATGTGGGCACGGTGGAGCGCCTGCAAGCGCTCAACCCCTGAGCCGCCCAAGCAGCATCAAGGACCAGATCGGCTCCGGCGCTATGCCCTGGCAGGGTTGCGGGAATTGCGGCAAAGCCTACCACTCTGTCCACACGGAGACAGAGGCGACGACATTTACCGGCCAGATTAATCGCCCACCTTATTTATTTATCAATCACTTAGATATAAATCCACCAAGTACGGCAAGGCCCAGACGTTCGACATCATAAAAACCCCAATACCGAATAGCCCCGGCTTGCCCACAATGCAAAGCGCGTGCGGGCATCCGCAGGCTCCTACAAAACCATTCGGCACAGCCGGGGAGACACGTCATGCAGATGAAAAAATTGGCCTGGGGTATCGGTATCGCAATGGGTCTGATGGCCGCAGGCCCCGCATTGGCGCAGACGACGATGCGCATCAGCATCTCGGTGGCCCAGAACTCGCACCAGGGTGTGGCCATCGATACCTTTGCCAAGGAAGTGGAGCAGCGCACCGGTGGCCGTTACAAGGTGCAGACCTTCTACAACGGCGCGCTGGGCGGTGAGCGCGAGTCGATCGAAGCGGTGCAGCTGGGCACGCAGGAGCTGGCCTTCAGCTCCAGCGGACCGGTGCCCAATTTTGTGCCCGAGACCAAGATTCTCGACGTGCCCTTCCTGTTCCGCGACAAGGCCCATGCCCGCGCAGTGCTCGACGGCCCCATCGGCAACGAGCTTCTGGCCAAGTTCGACAGCAAGGGCTTCAAGGCCCTGGCCTGGGCGGAGAACGGCTTTCGCCACATGACCAACTCCAAGCGCGCGATCAACAGCCCCGACGACACCAAGGGCCTCAAGATGCGCACGATGGAGAACCCGGTCCACATCCAGGCTTACAAGGCGCTGGGCATCATCACCACGCCGATGGCCTTCCCCGAGGTGTTCACCGCGCTGCAGCAGGGCACGGTCGATGGCCAGGAGAACCCGCTGCCCGTCATCACCTCGGCCAAGTTTGACCAGGTGCAAAAGCACCTGAGCCTCACCGGCCATGTCTACTCGCCCTGCATCCTGGTGATGAACAAGGCCGCCTACGACAAACTCAGCGCCGACGACAAGACTGCCTTTGTGCAAGCCGCCCAGGCTGCCACCAAGGCCAACCGCGCCCGTGTGGACCAGGACGACACCAATGGCGTGGCCGAGCTGCGCGCCAAGGGTATGCAGGTGGTCGAAAACGTCGACAAGGCCAAGTTTGTCGCCACCTTGACAAAGACCAATGCCGACTTCGAAAAGCAGTTTGGCAAGGCTAACCTCGACCGCATCCGCAACTTCCAATAAGCCCTGCACTGGGACAGGTGCCTGCACCTCTCCATCGCAGCGCCTCCCTTGGTCCCCCCACCGCTGCTGACGCCTGCCCGGCGCCAGCAATTGCCGTGTCAACCCGCGCAAGGAGGGTGGCGCCAGGCGGCTTTGCATGCGCCTGCCCACCCCGGTCACCATGAAAAACGCTTTTCTTGCTTTCGAGCGCTGGACATCGGGCATCGCCATGGCTGGCGCCTGCCTGATGCTGGCCATCGCATCCACGCTGGGCATGTTCCAGATCATCACCCGCTTTGTGCTCGAAGAGCCCGCCGAATGGACCGAAGTGCTGATCCGCTTCAGCCTGATCTGGATGGTATTTCTCGCGATCCCAATGGCCTTTCGCCAAGGCGCAATGGTCAGTGTCGATGTGTTGAAACGCTGGGCGCCGCCTGTAATGCGCCGCCTGCTCAGCGGCTTGGTCTGCATCGCCACGCTGGCGCTGCTGGCCGTGCTGATCTGGTGGGGCTGGGACTATGCCCGCCGAGGCGGCGTGCAAACCATGGCCGGGCTTGAATCGCTGTCCATGTTCTGGGCCTACCTGGCCGTGCCCGTGGGTGCTCTGTTTGCCGTGCTCGGAGTCATCGGCAACCTGCTGGAACCCCAAAATACTGAACTGGAGAACGCGCAATGACCGCCGTGATGCTTTCCACGATGGTGCTGTGCTTTGCGCTCACCGTCTCTGTCGCCGTGTCCATCGGCTTGGCCTCGGTGCTGGGCATCCAGGCCAGCAATGCCAATATGCTCATCTCCGTCAAGGAGATGTTTGGCGCGATCAACAAATTTCCGCTGGCCGCCATCCCGTTCTTCATTCTGGCCGGCAACCTGATGGAGACCGGTGGCATCTCGCGCCGGCTGGTGGAATTTGCCAAGAGCATTGTCGGCGGCGTCCAAGGCGGCTTGCCAATGACCTGTGTGCTCACCTGCATGATCTTTGCAGCCGTCTCGGGTTCCTCGGTGGCCACCACCTTTGCGATCGGCGCCATCTTGATTCCCGCACTGATCAAGCACGGCTACCCCAAGAGCTATGCGGCCGCGCTGCAAGCGACCAGCGCCGAGCTGGGGGTCATCATTCCACCATCGATTCCAATGATTCTTTACGGCGTCAGCGCCGAAGTGTCGATTGGCGAGTTGTTCATCGCCGGCTTTGGTCCCGGGCTATTGATCAGCGGGGCATTGATGTTTTTTGTCTGGGCCTACTGCAAGTACAAGGGCTGGGGCAAGACCGATGGCGAAGGCCGCCTGGGCTTTGGCAAGGCCTTTTTGCAGGCGGGCTGGGCGCTGTTGATGCCGGTCATTATTTTGGGCGGCATCTATGGCGGCGTCTTTACCCCTACCGAGGCATCGGCCGTGGCCGTGTTCTATGCATTGGTCGTGGGCGTGCTGATATACCGCGAGATCAAGATCCGGGACCTGTATGCGATTCTTCGCAAATCGGCCATCTCCTCGTCGATCATCATGTTCATCATCGCCAATGCTGGGTTGTTCGCCTTTTTGATCACCCGCGCAGGCGTGCCCGATGCCATCGGCCACTGGCTGGAGCAGGTACTGCAAAGCCCAGCCATGTTCCTGCTGGGCGTGAACGCGGCGCTGTTCATCATCGGCATGTTCATCGAAACCAGTGCCGCCATCATCGTGCTGGCCCCGATCCTGGCACCGGTAGCCATGCACTTTGGCATCGACCCGGTGCATTTCGGCCTCATCATGGTGGTGAACCTGGCGCTGGGCATGATCACGCCGCCCTTTGGCGTCAACCTGTTTGCCGCCTGTACCGTAGCCCGCATATCGCTGGACCAGATCATCAAACACCTGCTGCCCTTTGTCGGGGTGATCTTGCTGTGCCTCTTGGTGATCACCTATGTGCCGGGCATATCGCTGGGCTTGCGCGATCTGGTCTACCGCTGATCTGGCCCGCTTACATCGCTAAGCCACCGCCCGCCGGTGGCTTTTTTGCGTCTTGGCCAACCCTTTTGCAGGCGCAAGCGGCCAGTTGCCGCTAAAATCGCCGCAGTCAGGAGAGAGTCGCCCCCGTTGGACCCCAACGCGCAGCGCGGCCGCCGAAGGCGCAGGCTACTGCAGATGCAGCTGCTGAACGCTCAGGCAAAAGGACTGGCCCCGCCGCGCAGCCTATGCCTGCCGGCGTTCCCAGCTGGAGAGAGATGGCGCCTGGACGCCATCCACCGAAGGAGCAAGCCCCCAGGCCTCAAGGCGGCGGGTGAATCTCTCAGGTAAAGCGGACAGCAGGGCAAACAGCGTGCAACCGGCAACGGATGCATGCCTTGTTATTTGCCCTGGAGAGTCCATGTCCGCCAACGCATCCGCCCTGCTGTCCACCCCTTTGAACGCCCTGCACATCGAGCTGGGCGCCCGCATGGTGCCCTTTGCCGGCTATTCCATGCCCGTGCAGTACCCACAAGGCCTGATCGCCGAACACAAGCACACCCGCACAGCAGCGGGCCTGTTTGATGTCTCCCACATGGGCCAGCTGCGCCTGATCGGCCCCGACGCGGCCGCTGCCTTTGAAACCCTGGTGCCCGTCGATGTGATCGACCTCGCCATTGGCAAGCAGCGCTATGGCCTGCTGCTCAATGACGAGGGCGGCATTGTCGATGACCTGATGTTCTTCCGCGTCTCGGAGCAGGAGCTGTTTGTCATCGTCAACGGTGCCTGCAAGGCGGCCGATATTGCGCTGATCCGCGAGCGCATCGGCCAGCGCTGCCAGGTGCTGCCCCTGCCCGACCAGGGCCTGCTGGCCTTGCAAGGCCCCCAGGCGGCCACCGCGCTGGCCCGTCTGGCACCCGGTGTCGAGCAACTGGTGTTCATGACCGGTGGCGATTTTGATGTGGACGGCATTGCCTGCTTTATCACCCGCAGCGGCTACACCGGCGAGGACGGCTTCGAGATTTCGGTGGCCGGCCACGAGGCCGAGGCGCTGGCGCGCAAGCTGCTGGCCCAGCCAGAAGTGCAACCCATCGGCCTGGGCGCGCGCAATTCGCTGCGCCTGGAAGCGGGCCTGTGCCTCTACGGCAGCGACCTCGATGCCAGCACCACCCCACCCGAGGCGGGCCTGAACTGGGCGATCCAGAAGGTACGCCGCAGCGGCGGCGCCCGCGCTGGCGGCTTTCCCGGTGCGGACAAGCTGCTCGCGCAGATCGACAACCCGGCAACGTTGACGCGCAAGCGCGTCGGCCTGGTGGCGCAAGAGCGCATTCCCGTGCGCGAGCAGGTCGAGATTCGCAACCTGGCTGGCCAAGTGGTCGGCGTGACCACCAGCGGCCTGCTGGCCCCGACCATCGACAAGCCGATTGCCATGGCCTATGTGGAGCCCGCTTTGACAGCCATCGGCACGCAGCTGCATGCGATGGTGCGCGGCAAAGCGGTGCCCGTTGAGGTGGTGGCCATGCCTTTTGTCCCTCCCCGCTATTTCCGCGGCTAAAGTAGCTGCTGGGTGCGGCTGCCCGCACCCGCCTGAGCACAATTCAAGCCTACAAAACTGGAGTATTCCTATGACGATCAAGTTCTCCCGCGACCACGAATGGATCAACAGCGCCGACACCAATGCCGCCATCGTCGGCATCACCGTCCATGCGCAAGACGCGCTGGGCGATGTGGTGTTTGTCGATCTGCCTGAAGTCGGCGCCTCCTTCAACCAGGGCGATGTCGCCGGTGTGGTGGAGTCCG
Source organism: Comamonas sp. MYb21 (assembly GCF_037479395.1). Classification (NCBI taxonomy): domain Bacteria; kingdom Pseudomonadati; phylum Pseudomonadota; class Betaproteobacteria; order Burkholderiales; family Comamonadaceae; genus Comamonas; species Comamonas sp. MYb21. Next base: position 141,579 of record NZ_JBBGZC010000008.1, read on the forward strand.
TCAAGGCCGCCGCTGACGTCTTCATGCCGGTGACCGGCGAGATCGTCGAAGTCAACGAAGCGCTGCGCAACGACCCGTCGCTCGCCAACTCCGACCCGCTCAACAGCGGCTGGTTCTTCAAGGTCAAGCTGAGCGATGTGTCCCAGCTCGACGCGCTGCTGGACGAGACCGCCTACAACGACTTCGCCGCCAACACCTGACGCCCTGGCCCTGCTGCTGGCCTGCCACTGAACATTTTGCGGGCCACCAGCAGGCCAGCCCTCGGGCTGACCCACTTTTTTCCTCGCTGCCAGCGCTCTTTGATACCGCGCCAGCCCCAACCCCTCCATTTACACCGCCTCGGACCATGCTGATGCCCTCCAAAGAGCCCCTCGCCGCGCTGGAAAACGCCAGTGAATTCATCGCCCGCCACATTGGCCCCGGCAGCGCCGACGAGGCCAGCATGCTGGCGGCCCTGGGCCTGCCCTCGCTCGACGCATTGATCGAGAAGGTGCTGCCCGCCTCCATCGTGCGCAGCAAGCCGATGGACCTGCCCGAGCCCGTGACCGAAGCGGCCGCGCTGGCCGAGCTCAAGGTCCTGGCCAGCAAGAACCAGGTGCTCAAGAGCTTTATCGGCCAGGGCTACTACGGCACTTTCACGCCCGGCGTGATTTTGCGCAATATCCTCGAGAACCCCGCCTGGTACACCGCCTACACGCCCTACCAGGCCGAAATCTCGCAAGGCCGCATGGAAGCGCTGGTCAACTTCCAGACCATGGTCTGCGACCTGACCGGCATGCCCATCGCCAATGCCTCGATGCTGGACGAAGCCACGGCAGCTGCTGAGGCCATGACCCTGGCCAAGCGCTCGGTCAAGTCCAAGAGCAACCGCATTGTGCTGGCCGGTGACCTGCACCCCCAGACCATCGAAGTCATCCAGACCCGTGCCGCGCCACTGGGCCTGGAGGTGCTGGTGGCCAACAGCAAGGACGAATGGGAATCGGCCCTGGCCGGCGAGCTGTTTGCCGCCGTCATCCAGTACCCGGCCTCAAGCGGCTGGATTGTGGACTGGAAGGCCGACGTCGATGCCATCCATGCCAAGCAGGCCGCCGCGATTGTGGCCACCGATCTGCTGGCGCTGACCCTGCTCACGCCGCCTGGCGAATGGGGTGCCGACATCGTCGTGGGCAACAGCCAGCGCTTTGGCATGCCCATGGGCGCCGGCGGCCCGCACGCCGCCTTCATGGCCTGCCGCGATGACTACAAGCGCTCGCTGCCAGGCCGCCTGGTTGGCGTCAGCGTCGATGTGCATGGCAACCCGGCCTACCGCCTGGCGCTGCAGACGCGCGAGCAGCATATCCGCCGCGAAAAGGCCACCTCCAATATCTGTACCGCCCAGGTGCTGCCCGCAGTGATTGCCAGCATGTACGCGGTCTACCATGGCCCGGCCGGCCTCAAGCGCATTGCCCAGCGCGTGGCACGCCTGACCGCTATCCTCAGCCGTGGCCTGGCGGCGCTGGGCTTTAGCGCCCGCCACCATGACAGCGCTTTCGACACCTTGTCGCTGCACACCAAGGAAGCCACCGACGCCATCCTGGCGCGCGCACTGGCCCAGGGCGCCAACCTGCGCAAGGCCTGGGGCGAGTACCTGTGCATCAGCCTAGACGAAACCTCCAGCCGCGCCGATGTGGAACTGATCTGGAGCATCTTCGCCCAGCCCGGCCAGGCCCTGCCCAACATCGAGGCCATGGACGAAGGCAGCACCTCGCTGATCCCCGAAGCACTGCAGCGCACCAGCACCTACCTGACCCACCCGGTGTTCAACACCCACCATTCCGAGACCGCGATGCTGCGCTACATCCGCAGCCTGTCGGACAAGGACCTGGCGCTCGACCGCAGCATGATCCCGCTGGGCAGCTGCACGATGAAGCTCAACGCGACCAGCGAGATGATCCCCATCACCTGGCCCGAGTTTGCCAACATGCACCCCTTTGCCCCGGCCGACCAGCTGCAAGGCTATGCGCTGCTCGATGCCCAGCTGCGCGAATGGCTGTGCCAGGCCACCGGCTACGCCGGCATCAGCCTGCAGCCCAATGCGGGCTCGCAAGGCGAGTACGCCGGCCTGCTCGCCATCAAGGCCTACCACGCCTCCAAGGGCGAGGCGCACCGCAATATCTGCCTGATCCCCAGCAGCGCCCACGGCACCAACCCGGCCAGCGCGCAGATGGTGGGTCTGCAGGTGGTGGTCACCAAGTGCGATGAGAACGGCAATGTGGACATGGCGGACCTGCAACTGGCCTGCGAGAAGCACAGCGCCAACCTGGCCTGCATCATGATCACCTACCCCAGCACGCACGGCGTGTTCGAGACCCAGGTGAAGGAGCTGTGCCAGCTGGTGCACAGCCATGGCGGCCGCGTCTATGTGGACGGCGCGAACATGAACGCCCAGGTCGGCCTGGCCGCACCGGGCGAATTCGGCGGCGATGTCAGCCACCTGAACCTGCACAAGACCTTCTGCATTCCCCACGGCGGTGGCGGCCCGGGCGTCGGTCCCGTCTGTGTGGTCGAAGACCTGGTGCCCTTCCTGCCCGGCCATGCCACGGCGGGTGTGCCCGGCAAGGTGGGCGCTGTCAGCGCCGCGCCGCTGGGCAATGCCGCCGTGCTGCCGATCAGCTGGATGTACATCCGCATGATGGGCGAGCCCGGCCTCAAGCGCGCCACCGAGACGGCGATCCTGAACGCCAACTACATCAGCAAGCGCCTCGAAGCCCACTTCCCGACCCTGTACGCCGGTGAGCACGGCCATGTGGCCCACGAGTGCATTCTGGATCTGCGCCACTTCAAGGACAGCTGCGGCGTGATGGCCGAGGACGTCGCCAAGCGCCTGATCGACTACGGCTTCCATGCGCCGACCTTGTCGTTCCCGGTGCCCAATACCTTGATGGTCGAGCCCACCGAGAGCGAGAGCCTCTACGAGCTGGACCGCTTCATCGCAGCGATGATCGCCATCCGTGGCGAGATCGCCGAGATCGAAGCGGGCCGTGCCGCGCAGGATGACAACCTGCTCAAGAACGCGCCCCACACCGCCGAGACCCTGCTGGCCAGCGACTGGAGCCATGGCTACAGCCGCGAGGCTGCCGCCTACCCGGTGCCTGCGCTGCGCCGCGCCAAGTACTGGAGCCCCGTGGGCCGTGTCGACAACGTCTATGGCGACCGCAACCTGTTTTGCAGCTGCGTGCCGCTGGACAGCTACGGCACCTCGGCTTAAGTCTTAAGATAGCCTTCGGGCTTCTTCCGAAGCGACCCCAGCGGGTCGCTTTTTTACGCCTCTTCCTCCATCAGCAAAAATCAGCCCGGGACTGCACCCGAGCGCGGAGACTTCTTGGCATGGACAGCATCCTCATCATCGTCATGGGCGCAGCGCTCGCCGGCTTTGTGCAGGGCCTCTCGGGCTTTGGCTACAGCATGACGGCCATGGCTCTGTGGGCCTGGACCCTGGAGCCCTCGCTCGCGGCGGTGCTGGCGGTGTTTGGTGGTCTGTGCGGGCAGATCATCCAGGCGCTCAAGGTGCGGCGCGGTTTTGACGGCCGCATGCTCTGGCCCTTCTTGCTGGGGGGGCTGTGCGGCCTGCCGCTGGGCCTGCAGCTGCTGCCCATGCTCGATGCCCAGCTGTTCAAGACCGTGCTGGGCGCGTTGCTGGTCCTCTTCTGCCCGCTGATGGCCTTCTCCCACCGGCTGGGGGGCATCGCATCGGGGCGGCTCAGCCAGGGCCCCGGGCGTGCGCTGGCCAATGGGCTGGCGGGGCTGGCCGGCGGGGCCATGGCGGCGCTGGGTGGTTTTTCGGGCGTGGTGCCCACCTTGTGGTGCCAGATCACCGGCATGGCGCGCGACACCCAGCGCCAGGTGATCCAGAACTTCAACCTCACGATGCTGGCCGTCACCTTTGCCAGCTATGTGGGCACGGGCCTGGTGAGCCAGCGCATGCTGCCGCAGCTGGCGCTGGCGCTGCCGGCCATGGTGCTGCCCTCGCTGTGGGGGGCGCGGCTCTACGAGCGCATCAGCGATGTGGCCTTCAAGCGCGTGGTGCTGGGCCTGCTGACCCTCGCGGGCTTGGCCATGCTGGCTTCGAACTGGGCTTGACGGGGCTTGGGCTGTTGCGAATAAGTGACAGACCCGGCATCACCCATGCCCGGCCTCTGAGGGACGGGCAAAGCACTCCTATAACAATTGTCAGAGTCCCTCGCTGGCGCTGAAAAAGCCCAGGGCCAGCCCCGATAATCCAGTCGGCCTCTCTCCAGCCCAGGCCAGACCGGTGTCCGCATCTGGCCCTGCGCCATGGGAAAGGACACACCCCAACCCATGCCCGCACGACACCCCCAGACCCTTTTGCCCGCTGAAGGAATGGACACCAATGGCCCAGCCCTGGAGTCCATGGTGGCCGGTGCGCGCTCGCTGAGCACCTACCTGGTGCTGCTGATGCTGGCAGCGGCGCTGCCCATCTTGGCCGCGGGCATCTACACGGTGCAGCATGTGGCCCAGTCCTACCGGGACAGCAGCCTCAACCGCATGCTCGACATCACCAGCAACCTGGGCCAGGCAGCCGAGTCCGACCTGCTCAACCGCGCCAGCATGCTGCAGTCCTTTGCGGCAGATGGCAACTTCTCCTCGCCCCGCGCGCTGGACCGCTGGCTGCGCCTCACTGGCATGGCGGCGCCCAGCAGCCTGGTGCTGCTGCGCCCGGGCCAGGAGCAGCCCGACATGGCCTCGTCGGCAGCGCCCGCGCTGCTGCCGATCCAGCGGGCGCTGGCCGATGAGGCACTGCGCAGCAGTGCGCCGGCTTTTTCACAGCTTTTCTTCCAGGACGGCCAGGCGGCAGTGGCGATGGCGGTGCGCGTGGCCGCTGCATCGCCCCAGGTGCTGGTGCTGACCACGCCACCGGCCGAGGTGGTGAGCATCGCGCCCAGCCAGACCAGCGATAGCGTGCTGATGGCCATCACCGATGGCGAGGGCCGGATACTGGCGCGCTCGGCCCATGCCGAGCGCTTTATCGGCACCACCGTGCCCGACTGGGCCAGGCTGCAGGCCGTGGGTGCCCACCGGGGCAGCTTCGAGGCCCTGCGTGCCGATGGCGGCCAGGTGATCTTCAGCTTCTACCAACTGCCCAAGACGCCCGGCTGGGTGGTGGTCGCCGGTGAACCATTGCAAGCCTTCAACGCCCGCTGGCAAACGCCGGTCATCCATATCGTGCTGGCCAGCCTGTCCGCGCTGGCCATTGCGGGCCTGCTCTGCGCCTGGGTCTCACGCCAGTTGCTGCGCCCCATCCGCCAGCTGACCATCAGCACGCGCACCGGCGCGTCCTATGCCGCAGCCACCGGCGACGGCCAGGTGCTGGTGGTGCAGGAGTATGAAATCCTGCGCCAGAGCCTCAGCCGTGCACGCGCGCGCATCGAGTCGACCTTGGCCGCACAAAAACAGGTGGCCGCTGCGCTGGCCGCCAGTGAGCAGCGCGCCCGCACCTTGGCCCATGCCGGCGCGTCGGTGCAGTGGAGCCTCGATGCCAAAGGCCGCGCGCTGTCCATCGTCGGTTGGCAGGCCCTGGGTGGCGCGCCCGATGCGCAGGCACTGCAGCTGGGCTGGCTGCGCCATGTGCACCCCGAAGACGCCGCGCAGCTGCAAAACCAGGCCGTGCCGCTGTTGACCGACCACCGCCACACCTTGGATGTGGAGTTGCGCCTGCGCACCCAGGACGGCGCCTGGCGCTGGATGCGCGCCCGGGGCGCCGCGATTGTGGATGAGCAGCAGCGCATCAGCGAATGGCTGGGCGTGCTCGAAGACGTGGACGACCGCAAGCGTGCGCAGGCCGAGGTCGCCTACCTGGCGCTGCACGACCCGCTCACCGGCCTGCCCAACCGCAGCCTGCTGCAAAAGCCGATCTGCACGCCAGGCGGCACCGCTGGCGCCTTGCTGTATCTGGATCTGGACCGCTTCAAACAGGTCAATGACACCCTCGGCCACGCCACCGGCGACGCGCTGCTGTGCGCGGTGGCCGAGCGCCTGCGTGAGCTGCTGCGCGACACCGACCTGGTGGTGCGCATGGGCGGTGACGAATTTTGCATCGTGCAAAACGCCTCCTCGGCACAAGCCGCTGCCAGCCTGGCCCAGCGGGTGATCGACAAGCTCAGTGCCGACTATGTGATCGAAGGCCAGCGGGTCAGCATTGGTGTGTCCGTGGGCATCGCGCTGCTGACCCAGCCCTCTGACACGCAAGACCCGGACGGCCTGCTGCGCAAGGCCGACAGGGCGCTCTACCAGGCCAAGCAGCAAGGCCGGGGGCGCTATGCGTTCTACACCGAGGCGCTGGGCAGCAGCAGCCCATAACACGCAGGCCCCCTGCCCGCGCTGAAACGAAAAAGCCAGCGCTATGGCTGGCTTCTCTCATCGGTCCGGCTGGCGCCAGTGCCCGCGACTACTTGCCACGGATATAGGTGTTCACCGCGCGGTTGTGCTCGTCCAGGCTCTGGCTGAAATGGCTGCTGCCATCGCCCTTGGCGACAAAGTACAGCGCCTTGGTGTTCTCGGGCTGGATGGCGGCCATCAGCGAGGCCTTGCCGGGCATGGCGATCGGCGTGGGCGGCAAGCCGGCGCGGGTATAGGTGTTCCAGGGCGTATCGGTCTGCAGGTCGCGCTTGCGCAGATTGCCATCGAATTTTTCACCCAGGCCGTAGATGACGGTCGGGTCCGTCTGCAGCAGCATGCCGATGCGCAGGCGGTTGATGAAAACCCCTGCCACCATCGCCCGGTCCTCGGCTCGTCCGGTTTCCTTCTCGACAATGCTGGCTAGCGTCAGCAAATCCTGCGGGCTCTTGAGCGGGCTGTCCGAGGGATTGAGCGACCAGACCGCTTCGAGCCGCTTGTCCATCGCCAGCATCGCGCGGCGCATCAAGGCCAGATCGCTGCTGCCCTTGGAAAACGCATAGGTATCGGGGAAAAACCGGCCTTCGGCCGGCATATCGGGCCGGCCCAGCGCTGCCATGATCTCCTCGGGCGTCATGGCTGCCGTGTCGTGGCGCAGGTGCTCTTCCTTGGCCAGGGCCGCACGCACCTGGCGCAGGTTCCAGCCTTCGACAATGGTCAGCACGCGCTGGCTGTCTTCACCGCGCACCAGGCGCGCCAGCAGGCTGCGCGGCGAGGTACCGGCGGGTATCTCGTAGTTGCCCGCGCGGATCTTGCGGTCCTGGCCCGAGAGGCGGAACCACCAGTACAGCAGCTCCGGATTCACCTCGATGCCCACGGCCTGCACCGCCTGGGCCACCGCACGCGGCGAGGTGCCCGGCTCAATCTCCAGCTCTGCGGTGCTGCCGCCTTTGCCCAGGGCCAGCGGCTGGTTCAACCAGACATAGCCCGCACCGGCAGCGGCCAGTGCCAGCACAACAATCAACATGAATAAACGCTTCACAACCCTACCGCCTCCGTGCAATGGAGCGAGCATCATAATTCACCCCATGACTCAAGCATTACAGGGACACCTTTCGCTCCAGCATTTGGGCGTAATCCGCGCCGAGGGCGCCGATGCCGCCAGCTTCTTGCAGGGCCAGCTCAGCCATGATGTGCAGTTGCTGCCCGTGGGCCAGGCCAGGCTGGCGGCCTTTCTGTCGGCCAAGGGCCGCATGCAGGCCAGCTTTATTGTGATCAAACGCAGCGCAGACGAGTTCTGGCTGCTCACCAGCCGCGATGTGCTGCCCGCTACGCTCAAGCGTCTGTCGATGTTTGTGCTGCGCGCCAAGTGCAAGCTCAGCGATGCGACCGAGGCCGTGCAACTGCTGGGCCTGGCCGGTGATGCCGTGCCCGCCGAAGCGCGCAACCTGGCGCCCTGGCAAGTGCTTGCGCTGGAGGATGCTTCCGTGGTGCGCCTCTATGCCGCAGACGGCGAGAGCCGTGCGCTACTCGCCGCCCCTGCGGGCAGCACCCTGCCCGCGCAGGCCACGGCCAGCCCCGCCATCAGCGCCGAGGCCTGGCAGCTGTCCATGGTGCAAGCCGGTGTGCCACTGATCACCACACCAGTGGTCGATGCCTTTGTGCCCCAGATGCTGAACTTTGAATCGGTCGACGGTGTGAGCTTCAAAAAAGGCTGCTACCCCGGCCAGGAAGTGGTGGCACGCAGCCAGTTCCGCGGCACCCTCAAGCGCCGCATGTACCGGCTCGCCTCGGCCGCGCAGCCCCAGCCGGGCCAGGAGGTCTTTGCCGCCAGCGACGACAGCCAGCCGGTGGGCACCGTGGTTCAGGCCGCTGCCAGCGCATCGGGCTTTGAGGCCCTGGTCTCGATGCAGATTGCGGCCGCCAGTGAGCCGCTGCACCTGGGCAGCAGCACCGGCGCGGCCCTGCAGCTGCTCAGCCTGCCCTATGCGCTGAAGGAAGACATCTGAGCGCGTATTTGTTATCTCCCAAGACAGTAGTAACTGTCTGCTTCATCACAAATACGACAATTTCTCAGGCCAAAAGAGCGCCCCGGCAGCCGTTACAGAATTTTTATGGCATTTGCGCCGTAATTTGCTAAAATTGCAGGACTTTGCAAGCAGGAGCCGTTCAAGCAGCCTCTGCAAGCATGACGGAACAACTACTCAAGCGCATCTTGACCATCACACTTGCCGGGTCTGGGAAACCAGACCCGGCTTTTTATTGGCCAAATTATCGAACCTCTGCATAGGGCCATTGGCAAGACCTGGGGGGCCCCGCCCTCGGTCAGCGCAGGGTTTTCTGCATCGAGATATGGGCGATGCCCGCTTCCTCGTAGGGCTCACCGACCACCGTGAAGCCGGCGCGGCGGTAGAAGTTCTCGGCCGTGCGCTGCGCATGCAGCTCCACCTGCCGCTTGCCCTGGCGCGCGGCGGCATCCACCAAGGCATCGAGCACCTGGCGGCCCAGGCTACCACCGCGCAGTGGCTTGGCCACGGCCATGCGGCCAATGCGCATCCCATCGGCACGGTGCTCGTCCTGCGCGCTGGGCAGCATGCGGCCGGTGGCCACGCACATGCCCAGGCCATTGAGCGCCACCGCATGCAGCGCGCTCACATCAAAGGCATCGGCCTCGATCTCGGCAGGAATGCCCTGCTCGCGCACAAAGACCTGCATGCGCAGGCGCATCGCCTCCTGGCCCAGCACATTCCAGCTGCCGGTCTTCAACTCCACCATCTCTTCGCCCGCTTCAAAGCGCTGCACCATGCGGCGGTAGGCCTCGGGCAGCGGCTGGGGCTGCTGCGCGCTGTCGGCAAACACATAGACCATCGTCGCCGTCGCCAGCAACTTGCCCGCACAGTAGATGGCCGCCTCGTACTGCACCGAGGTGTTGCCCAGCTTGGCCACGCGCAGGCCGATGTCGATCACATCGTCCAGGCGCGCCGAGGCATGGAACTCCAGCTGCGAGGCGCGCAGGAACAGCTCGCCGCCCAGGCGCTGCATGCCCTCCTCGTAAGGCACGGCCAGCTGGCGCCAGTACTCGGACATCGCAATGTCCACATAGCTCAGGTAATGGGCGTTGAAGACCACTTTCTGCAGATCGACCTCGGACCAGCGCACGCGCTGGCGGCTGCGGCAGCGAAAATCTGCCAGGCTGGTGGCGGGGGTGTCGAACAGGGTCTGGGAGTTGCTCATGGTGTTGTCGGTATTCTAAAAATTGGCCATCAAGAAACGGGCTGGCTGCAGCGCCGCGCTCAGTCAAAGGCTGCGCGCAGCGCCTGGGCCATCTGCGCATGGCAGGCCCGCGCTTCCTTGAGCGCGCGGCCCATTTTCACAAACTCATGGGCGACGCCGGCATAGGTGTGCAGCTCCACATCGACGCCGGCAGCGCGCAAGCGCTCGGCATACATGACGCCCTCGTCCACCAGCGAATCGCATTGCGCCAGGTGGATGCTGGCAGGGGCCAGGCCGCGCAGATCGGGTGCCAGCAAGGGCGCAAAGCGCCAGTCGTCGCGGTCGGTCAGCGTGCGCAGGTAGTTGCTGAACATCCAGCTGATCATCGGCTTGGTCAGAATCGGCCCCTGGCTGTAGCGCGCATGCGAGGGCGTATCCTGGTGCGCCGCACAACCGGGGTAGATCAGCAGCTGCAAGGCCAGGTCGATACCGGCATCACGCGCAAGAATCGCATTGACCGCGGCCAAGGTGCCGCCTGCGCTGTCGCCGCCCACGGCCAGGCGGCCGGTATCGGCCCCCAGCGCCACGCCTTCGGCCGCCAGCCACTGCAGGGCATCCCAGGCATCGTTGCTGGCGGTGGGAAAGCGGTGTTCGGGCGCCAGGCGGTAGTCCACCGAGACGACCATGCAGCCAGCCAGGTGGGCCAGCTCGCGGCACAGCGTGTCATGCGTGTCCACGCTGCCAATCGTAAAGCCCCCGCCATGGGTGAAGAGCAAGACCGGCTGCAGCGGGTCCCAGCTGGCGGCGTAGAGCCGCGCCGGAATCTGAAAACCATCGCGCGCAGGGATATGCAAGTCCTCAACGCGCGCAAGCTCGGGCTTGGCAATCTCCAGCACCCCGGCGCCAATGCCGTAGGCCTGGCGCGCCTCTTGCACCGTCATTTCCCACATGGGGGTGTGCTGGGCGCGGGCCATGCGCTCGACCACGCTGCGCATCGTGGGCGTCAGCTCGGCGATCACATCGGCAGGCATGGACAGTTCGGCGGGGAGATGGGCTTTGGAGCGGGGTGAGGCGTCAGACATATATCGTTGCCCAGCCAGCCGGCATGGGCGCAATTGGGGAACAGGGCCGGCTGATTATCAGCCATTGCCCATTCACAACGGGGCATGTCGGTCACCCAGGTAAAAAGGCCCTGCCAACTTGACAGAGCCCTCCTTCACAGATGCCGGATGCCGAGCTTAGCTACTCGAAGCGCAGCTCCACCGGCTGCGCACCGTCCAGCCCCTTGTACTCCACCCGGATCTGCTGGCCGGGCTGGGGCGGCATCAAGGCCGAGTACGAACCCAGGCTGATCCAGTCGCCCACCTTGAGCCGCTGCCCTTCGGCCTGGAGGGCTTGCGCGAGCCAGACCACGGCATTGAGCGGCTGGCCCATCAGGTCGCCGCCGCGCCCGCCACCCAGCCGCGCGCCGCTCTGGTCGGTGATATCGACCTGCATGCTCTGCAGCGCATTCAACAGCGCATAGCGCTCGGCGCGGAACTGGGGCACGGGCATCGCGCTGCCCATCACGCCCATGCGCGCGCCTACGTTCATCGCCTCGACGGCCGCGCCATCGAGCTGGGCGGGGTTCTCCACCACCAGGTCTGGCAATTCGACAAAGGGGACGATGCGGTCGATGTTGTTGAGCACCTGCAGCGGCGTAGTCGCACGGTTGATGGCACTGCTGGAGACGCGCACCAGCATGTCCGCCTCAAACATCGGCCGCGCGCCAAAGGCGGCAGGTACGGTGCTGCGGTTGGGCAGCAGGGCGCCCTCGTACAGCACACCCCATACCGGCTTGTCGGTCTGAAAGCGCTTTTGCATTGCCGCGCTGGTCAGCCCGGCCTTGTAGCCAATGGGCTTTTTGCCCTGGGCCAGCCAGGCGGCATTGAGCTTGTTGCGGCTGCATTTGCCATCGGCCTCGGTCATCGCGGCGGCCGGCGGCACGGGCTGCTTGGCCTCATAGGCCTGCAGCCACTGCGCGACCTGGGCGTCATCGAGGCAAGCGGCCTGGGCCATGCCAGCGCCGGCAGCCAAGCCAGTGGCCAGCCAGAGGGGGGAGAGACGAAAACGCCAAGCAGGGTGCATCATCCAAAGTCTCCTGTTCCAAGTACCTGTTCTGAATGCGGCCAGAGAACCTGTCTACGATCTCAGAGACCGCCCCGGACACCAACATACCACCCCCCTCGCCCGCCCCGACTAGGGAAAGCGCGCAGCCCGCCCGGCCGGGCGCCCATGGGGCCCCTTTTGCTTGATGCAGGTCATGCCGCCATAGCCACAAAGCAACAGACGCTATAGTATTTGCAGGACCAAGGGACCCTCTGCAAAACTCCCTGCCGTGGTCTAAACGCGGACTCGGGCGATCCGCTGCGTTGTCTTCCTTGTCAATAGCTCGCTATTGACTGCAAAAGACGCCTTGCGCCTCATCCCGATCCGCGTCCATCCCATTGGGCGAGGATTTTGCAGAGGATCCCTAGCCACAACAGGAGACCCAACATGCGCACTGTTTATGAGCCGGCCAGCGCCGTGCAAGCCCATGTTCTGCAGGACGTGCTGCGCCAGCACGGCATCAGCAGCTTTGTCAGCGGCGAGCACCTGCAAGGCGCGATCGGCGAGCTGCCCGCCGGCAGCCTGGTGCGTCTGCTGGTCGACGACGCCGACTGGGCCGCCGCACGCCGCGCGCTGGAGGAATGGGAGCGCGCACCGCTGATCGACGATGCCGAGCTGGCGCAGGCCGATCCCAGCCTGGCCGATCAGCCGCAGCCAGGGCCCGCCCATGAACCGCGCTTTGACCTGGCCTGTGATCCGGGCGCGGACACGAGCGCTCCAGGTCGCTACAGCGACGCCGCCCGTTGGTACCCCTGCTGGTGGGCCGCCGGCGCCGCACTGCTGGCGCTGTGCCTGCATTACCTGCTGGGCGGCGTGCCCCAGGCCGATGCCGCTGGCAGCGGCGGCGCTGCCGGGCAGACCCAGCAGGCGCCCGATGCCGCGCCCGCCCAGCGCGAAGACCCGCCAGCAGCGCCCTAGGGCAGCCGCTGAGCGGCGACTGCAGCTCCTGCAACGACTGCAGCGACTGGTCTGCCCCTGCCTACCTCGCCCGTTGCGCGCGCAATAAAAGTATCAAATATTGATACCCATGCGGTATAAAAATCGCATACACCGCCAAATATCTGCAGCTGCCGCCGCGCACTGCAGACAATCGCCTCGTTGCAAATCGCTGCAAGCGCGCAGGCCATCCGGCCCGCAAATGGCCCCAACCATGGCGCGCAAATGCGATGATGACGCCCGAGGAGAATGAGAGAGATATGAACGCCCAACTTCCAGCGCCGCTGGCCCCTGAGCTCAGCGCCCTGACCACCCTGCCCGCGCTGTTTGCCTACCGCTGCAACCACAGCCCTGAACGTGAAGCCTACCGCTGGTTTGATACCGCAACCGATGCCTGGCAATCGTTCAGCTGGGCAGAGATGCAGGCCCAGGTGACACGCTGGGGCCAGGCGCTGCAAGGCCTGCAGCTGGCACGCGGCGCACGCATTGCCACCTTGCTCACACACAGTGTCCATGCCATCTGCATCGACCAGGCCGGCATGGCCCAGGCCTGCGCCACCGTGCCGCTGCATGCCAATGACAACCCCGGCAATATCGCCTTTATCCTGGCCGATGCGGCCGCCTCGCTGCTGCTCATCAACCGCTTGGAGACCTGGGAGCAGATCGTGGCGACTGGCACGCCGCTGCCCGCCCTGCGCTGCGTGGTGATCGATGACCCGCAGCAAGCGGCGATCCCGGTATTGGCCGGCAGCGAAGGTCTGCCGCGCCTGGTCCGTCTGCAGGACTGGCTGGCCGAGGCCGATGGCAACAGCACCCCATCGCAAGCACGCCAAGCGCCAGAAGCGCAGGACATGGCTGCCATCGTTTACACCAGCGGCACCACCGGCAAGCCCAAGGGTGTGATGCTGAGCCACCACAATGTGCTGAGCGACGTCAAGGCCGTGCTCGGCCGCGTCGTGCCAACGCAGGACGATGTCTTTCTGTCCTTTCTGCCGGTCTCGCACACCTTTGAGCGCAGCTGCGGCTACTACCTGCCGATGGCAGTGGCCAGCACGGTGGTCTATGCCCGCTCGGTCGCGCTGCTGGCCGAGGACATGCTCAGCATCCGCCCGACCATCCTCGTCTCCGTACCCCGCATCTACGAACGCATCTACGCCAAGATCCAGGAAAAGCTGGCCAGGTCGGCCTTCAAGCGCGCGCTGTTTGCAGCCGCCGTCTCCAAAGGCTGGGCCCGCCACTGCCAGGCCCATGGCCTCATCAACACCGACGCACCGCAAGGCGGCTGGGCGCGCTGGCTGCCCTGGTCGCTGCTGCAAAAGAAGGTGGCCCAGCCCATTCTGGATTTGTTTGGCGGCCGGCTGCGCATTGCAGTGACGGGTGGCGCGGCCATCCCCTCGGTGGTGTCGCACAGCTTTTTGGGCCTGGGCCTGAATGTGCTGCAGGGCTTTGGCATGACCGAGACCTCGCCAGTGCTGACCGCCAACTCGCTGCAGCACAACGACCCATCGACCGTCGGCAAGCCACTCGATGGCATGGAAGTGCGCATTGGCGAGAACAAGGAGCTGCAGGCACGCGGCCCCAACATCATGATGGGTTACTGGGGTCGCCCGGAGGACACGCGCCAGGCCTTTACCGACGACGGCTGGCTGCGCACCGGCGACCAGGCCGAGCTGGTGGGTGGTGAAGTGCGCATTGTGGGCCGCATCAAGGAGATCATCGTCACGGCCACCGGCGAGAAGGTGCCGCCCTCGGACATCGAGCAGGCGCTCTGCGCCGATCCGCTGTTCGAGCAAAGCTTTGTCGTCGGCGAGCACCAGCCCTTCATCGCCTGCGTCGCCGTCGTCAACCACGAAGAATGGAAGCAGCTGGCCAGCAGCCTGGGCCTGGACCCGGACAACAGCGTCAGCCTGCAGGCCAGCGCCGTGCGCAAGATCGCGCTGGAGCGCATCGCCGCGCAGTGCCAGGGCCTTGCCAAGTATGCGGTGCCGCGCGCCGTCTACCTGGTCACCGATCCCTGGACCATCGACAACGGCCTGATGACCCCGACCTTGAAGCTGCGCCGCCCGCAGCTGATGCACAAGTTCGCCAGCGAAATCGCGAACATCTACGCCAAGTAAATCGCCGCACCTGCATGCAAAAACCGCCGATGCCCTTGGCAGGCATCGGCGGTTTTTTGATCTCTGGCGCAGCGTGGCCCGCCATGCAGGCCCACGGGCACCTGCCAAGGGTTTACTTCTTGGGGAAGTAGTAGTTCAGCAAGGCGCCAGCACCATCCACACCGGCCTTGGACGACCACTCCCGGGCGAACTTCTCGCCCATCAGGTCCAGCGCGCGGCGCAGCTCGTAGGAAGGCTGGCTGATCTTGGTGCCATGCTCGACCAGCACCTTCTGCGCGGCATCGTCGGCATCCTTGGCCAGCTGCCAGCCGCGCGCCTCGGCCTGCTTGGCGGCGGTGTCCAGCGCCGTCTTGGCGCCGTCGGACAGGCCCGACCAGCTCTTCTCGCTCATCAGGATCAGGTTCTTCGGAATCCAGGCGCGCATGTCGATGAAGATGCCCATCGCGTTCCAGGACTGGCTGTCCACACCGGTGGTGCTCGATGTCAGCATGACATCGACCTTGCCGGCCTGGATGGCCTTGGCCAGGTCATTGGCAGGCGTGTCGACCGGGGTCGCACCCGCCACTTCGGCGATGTACTTGGAGGCGACATTGTTGACGCGGAATTTCTGGCCCTTGACGTCATCGAGCTTGTTCACCGGCGCGCGCGAGAACAGGCCCTGGCCAGGCCATGGCGCGGTGTAGAGCAGGCGAATGCCCTGCTTTTTCAGCAGCGCTTCGATCGGCTCGCGCGTGGCGACCCACAGGCGCTTGGCATCGTCAAAGCTGCGCACGATAAAGGGCAGCGAATCGATGGCAAAGGCGGGGTACTGGTCGCTGAAGTTCGACATGAAGATCTCACCGATCGCCAGGTCGCCCTTGCTGAGCGCAGGCATGACCTGGTTCATCGGCATCAGCTTGGCATTGGAGACCACCTCGATCTGCAGACCACCCTGGCTCAGGCCATTGGCTTCACGGGCAAACTGCGTCAGATTGCGGGTGTGGAACAGCGTGTCGGTATAGGCGCCCGCGCACTTGAGCGGCGTTGCTGCGGCACTGGCGATATGCGGCAGCGACCAGACCATCCCCGAGCCTGCGGCCAGGCCCATGCGGGTCAGCGCCTTGCGCCGGGACGGACTGGCAAGCGTTTCGTTGGAGTTGTGATCTGCCATATGACGATTCCTTGGTATCTGAGCCAGGCATTCCCATTCCCAAGGATGCTGCAGGCCGCATGTGTACTGAAAAGCCCCACAAAGAGCAAAACGCTGCCCGCAGCCGCATGGCAAGCCATGCGGCGCTTTCAGCAACCGTGCCATTCGATTTATTTGGTCACTAGCGTCACAACTTGTGTGAGGAGCCGACGCAATCTATCTTGGCTTGCGCAACATAGCAATCGCTATCGATCACCACAGAGACATTGCTTGATACAAGTCACCTATTGCGCAGTACAGAAGTGGGCAACGACTAGCATTTAGTCACAGCACATACTTTCTGAAACTACAAAAATAATAGCTGCTTTCCTCCCCTGCCAGGGACGAAAGCAGCCATTTTTTAGTGGATAGATGTATGCACCCCACACCGGCCAGGGCGCGGTGGCCAGACCAGCTGCCGCGCCTTGGGGCAGGAGTTGGCAGCCACTCGCCGGGTGGGCGGCGAGGGGCGTGGCTCAGGCCGCCAGCGATGCGTTCAGGTCCTGCACACGGTAGTACTGGCCAAAGCGGTTGGCCAGAAAATCGGCCAGCCCGATAGACTCTTGCGCGATAAAGCCCTTTTGCGGCAGCACGCCACTGGCCACCAGATCCAGCGCGCAGCAGATGCCGGCGGCCGTCGTCAGCTGGATGGCCGTGAGTGCGTGGCCGGCCACCGTGGTGCCCACGATACGGGCCGAATAGGACTCCTGCATCAGGCGCTCGCCCTTGTAGCCGCTGGCGCTGGCAAAGATCACGATCACATCCTGGCGCGTGGCGGCAATGGCGTTGTCGAAGATCTCGTTGAGCAGCTCGCGCTTGTCACGCAGCTTGAGCTCGTTGAGCAAGATCTTCAAGATGGCGCAGTGGCCGGGGTAGCGGATGGACTTGTAGTCCACATTGCGCGCCTTGCCGGCCCAGGTCTCTGTCAAGGTGCCCAGACCGCCGCTGGTGTTGAAGGCCTCGTACTCGATGCCATCGAGCGCAAAGGTCTCCAAGCCTTCGAGCGCATGCACGGTCAGCGGCTGGCCATCCACCAGGGCCTCGCAGGGGTTGATGTACTCGTTGATCAGGCCCTCGGTGCTCCAGGTCAGGTTGTAGCGCAGGCTGCCTTGCGGGTAGCGGGGCAGCGCACCGACGCGCATTTTCAGGTCATGCAAGGTGTCGAAATGCTGGGCCACGTCATTGCCGACAATGCCGATAAAGCCGGGAGCCAGGCCACACTGGGGCATCAGCACGCTGCCAGCCTTGGCTGCGATCTTGCGGATCGCATGGGTGGACTGCACGTCTTCGGTCAGGTCAAAGTAGTGCACGCCATGCGCCGCGGCAACACCAGCGACCTCGATCGCCATGTGGAAAGGCAGCGCATTGAGCACTGCAAACTGGCCTTGCACCGCCGGCAGCAGATCACCGCCCTTGCCGATATGAACGGTCTCCAGGCCCAGCGCCGCAGCCGCCTTGAGCTGCGCCTTGGACTGGTCGGCAATGCGCAGCTGGTAGCCGCCGGCGGCCTGTAGCAGCACGGCCATCGCAAAGCCGATTTTTCCGGCGCCCAAAATGGTGACTTTCTTGTCGCCGGCGCCGGCCTTGGCAGCGCTGGCGGGGGAGGTTTGGGCGGTCTTTTTGCTGGTTTTGTCGCTCATGTCAGGCTCTCTGGTCAGGGTGGATGATGGACAAATGTTACAACCAAGCATTGTCAAAATGAACATATTAAAGCGTCATATTATTTGTTTTAATTAGTCATTTAGTCATAAATTGCAGATACATTGACGAATTATATGGTTTACCCTAGTCTCACACCTGCACTGTTCAGGGCTTAGCCAGGGCAGGCACAATGGGCGTCCTGCGCCTGCGGGCGCTCTATGCTCTCTCTTGCTGTTTTCTCTTCACACCATGGCCGATTCCGCATCCAACAAAGTTCTTCGTTTTCTGCTGGCACGCGACATCCTCAAAGGCAAGTCGCGCGAAGACTTGTTGGCCAAGCTGGATGCGGCGGGCTTTAGCGGCGAGCACGCCGAGCTGTTCATTGCACAGGCCGAGAAACGGGTGCTGGCCCGCAACCGGCGTTGCGCGCTGATTTCTGCCGTGGTGGTGGCCGTTTTGCTCGGCCGGGTCATCTGGGGGCCCTATGCCAACAACCCCGATATGCAGCTGCTGCTGGGCGTGATGGCGGCCATCTTTGCCGCAGCGGGCTTTTACTTCTGGTTTGTCGCGCGCTGGCAGGCACCGCTGCCCAAGGCCAGCGCTTCCTGAGCCCGATCAGTCCTACCGGGTACCGCAAGCGCAGTCACACCCCGCTGCACGGAGGGTTGCTTACAAGTGCCGGCGCTTAGCTCGCCGGCAAAAATTGCACCCATCGCCTTCCCCGGCTTTGTTCCGCGCCGATAATGCGCTGTCGCGGACATGACATAGATCAAGCCGCGCCTCTCTCCAGCCCATGCGATGGGCCTGCCTGGCCTTGCGGCCCAGGCCCGCCATCTGCCTGCCCACGGCGATGCAGCGATTCGCATAACTTCAATAGTGACAATGGATAAACATAACACGCGACTCGGCTTGGCTTCCAAGGTCTGGCTGCTTTTCCTGGGCCTGTGCCTGCTGGCCTCGGGCCTGTTCTTTGCTGTCTATGGCTACCAGTTGGTGGCACTGCAGGGCAGTTGGTACTTTTTGATCAGCGGTGTTGCGCTGATCGTCTCGGGCCTGCTGATTGCCGCCGCACGCCCTGGTGGCGCCTGGCTGTATGCGCTGACCTTGCTGGCAACGGCGGTCTGGGCCCTGGCCGATGTGGGCCTGGATTTCTGGCCCCTGGTCTCGCGCCTGCTGCTGCTCGCCGGTATCGGTATTTTGGTGGCGCTGACCTTGCCCGTGCTACGCCGCGCGCGCGGCCAAGCAGCGGGCAAGTCCGGCTCCACCGTGGTGGCCGGCCTGCTGCTGCTGGGCTGCCTGGCGACCGTGGGCGGCATGTTCCTGCCCCATGCCTCGGTGTCGGCCCAGTCGGATGCGACCGTGCTGCAACCGGTGGCCAAGGGCCAGGCGCCTGCTGACTGGGCGCACTATGGCAGCACGCCGGGCGGCACCCGCTTTGCCGCGCTGGACCAGATCACGCGCAGCAATGTCAAGGATCTGCAAGAAGCCTGGCGCTACCAGACCGGCGATGTGCCGGTGAGCCCTGGCGGCGGCGGTGCCGAAGACCAGCTGACCCCGTTGCAGATTGGCAACCAGGTCTTTGTCTGCACCCCGCACAACAATGTGATCGCGCTGGACGCGACCACCGGCAAGGAGCTGTGGAAGACCGAGATCAATGCCAAGCAGAAAAAATGGATGCGCTGCCGTGGCCTGGCCTACTTTGACGCTGGCCAGCCCCTGAGCCAACCCAGCGTGGCCGGTGCAACCCCGGTGCAAGCTGTGAGCGTGGCGCCTGGCGCCGCCTGCCAGCGCCGCATTCTGATGAACAGCGTGGCGCCCGAGCTGATCGCGCTTGACGCCGACACCGGCGCCTTCTGCGAAGACTTTGGCACCCACGGCCGCGTGGACCTGCGCAATGGCATGGGCAAGGGCGCCGACAAGGGCGAGTACTACCCCACCTCCGCCCCCACCCTGGCCGGCACCACCATCGTGATTGGTGGCCGCGTGGCCGACAACGTCAGCACCGACATGCCTGGCGGCGTGGTGCGTGGCTTTGATGTGGTGACGGGCGCGTTGCGCTGGGCCTTTGACCCAGGCAACCCCGAGGAACAGGCCGCTCCTGCCGACGGCAAGACCTATGTGCGCTCGACCCCGAATGTCTGGGCACCGATGTCCTACGACCCGCAGTCCAACACCGTGTTCATGCCCGTGGGCAGCGCGGCAGTCGACCTCTGGGGTGTGAAGCACACCGCGCTGGACCGCAAGTACGGCGCCTCGATGCTGGCCGTCGATGCCAGCACCGGCAAGGAAAAATGGGTCTACCAGACCGTGCATGATGACCTCTGGGACTTCGATGTGCCGATGCAGCCCTCGTTTGTGGACTTCCCCGGCGCCGCTGGCAAGACCACGCCTGCGCTGGTGTTCGGCACCAAGGCCGGCCAGATCTTTGTGCTGGACCGCGCGACCGGCCAGCCGCTGACCCAGGTGGAAGAGCGCCGCGTGCCCGCCGGCAAGATCGACGGCGAGACCTACTCGCCCACCCAGCCCTTCTCGGTGGGCATGCCCAACATCGGCGCCGACGATATGCGCGAATCCGACATGTGGGGTGCGACGCCGTTTGACCAGCTGCTCTGCCGCCTGAAGTTCAAGTCCAAGCGCTACACCGGCCTGTTCACGCCGCCGGGCACCGATGCCTCGCTGAACCTGCCCGGCTCGCTGGGTGGCATGAACTGGGGTGGCATCTCGGTCGACCCGACCAACAACTACCTGTTCATCAACGACATGCGCGTGGGCCTGGAAGTGCAGCTGATCAAGGCCGACCCGGCTGACGCCGGCGCCAAGTCCGACGGCAACGAGGCCGCCGCGATCACCAAGCCCGTGCCGCTCGATGGCACGCCCTACGCGATCAATGCCAAGGTGCGCTTCATGTCGCCGCTGGAGATCCCTTGCCAGAAGCCGCCTTTCGGCACGCTGACTGCCGTGGACCTGAAGACCCAGCAGATCGCCTGGCAGGTGCCGGTCGGCACCGTCAAGGACACGGGCCCCTTCGGCATCAAGATGGGTCTACCCATCCCCATTGGCATGCCCACCATTGGGGGCACCATGGCCACACAAGGCGGTCTGGTCTTTATCGCTGCCACGCAGGATTACTACCTGCGCGCCTATGAAACCGGCACCGGCCAGGAAGTGTGGAAAGCACGCCTGCCCGTGGGCAGCCAGGGCACGCCCATCAGCTACCAATCGCCGGTGACGGGCCAGCAGTTTGTGCTGGTCTCGGCCGGCGGCGCACGCAACTCGCCCGACCGGGGCGACTATGTGATCGCCTACGCGCTGCCACGCCACTGATCCGCTTCGGCCTCAGCCGCCCGGTGCAAGACTTCCCGCCAGGGAAGGCCTTCACCGGGCTTTTTCATGTGCCCGCGCCATGCAGGATCTGCAGCTGGGCACCGGCCAACCCCAAAAATGCTACAGGCTTCGTTTTGCTATACATTGCATAGCAACACTGCATCGCAATATCGCATCGCACATCAGCAAACCGCAGCAAAATCCGGTGTTATCAGCCTTCCACCATGCCACGCATCCAGCCGGGCAGATCCACCGCCTTCTGGCGCGCAAAGTCCACCCACAGCACGGTGGCGCCGCCGCTGGCGTAGACCTCGCCGGGCGCATCCTGCCTCTCAATGTGGTACCAGGTCTCAAAGGCCGTGCGCGCCGCATCGCTGACATACATCTTCACAACCAGCTGGGCCGGGTACTCGATCTGCCGCAGGTAATTGCAAAAGCAGTTGACGACCACCGGGCCCTGGCCCGCGCCATGGGGCGTGTCGCGTGTCGAGCGCAGCCACTCCACGCGCGCGCTTTCCATGTAGCGAAAATAGACGGTGTTGTTGACATGGCCCAGACTGTCCATATCTCCCCAGCGAACGTCCATCACCGAGTCATGAACCCAGCGTTTGTGGTCAGGCAGCAAGATTTTCATAGACTCGCATCTTACGGTGCGTCCATGAACGCCGGCGACAGCGCCTTGTCGCCGACTTTCACAGGCACAAAGCCCCTGTCTCAGAAATCAGAGCGGAGAAGCGCCTAAATCTAGGGCTAACCCTAGGATCAGGGCGGTTACCGCACTGCAACATCCTCATAAAATCCATGGCACTGCATGCAACCCAGGCTCAGATCTGCCGCATGCCTGCCACCCGCTTGAAAAGAATTTGTACGGAGCCCCGATGACCAACGAAGAAATACTGGCCCAATATGGCCCCCGCGAGTCGATGGAGTACGACGTTGTCATCGTCGGCGGCGGCCCAGGCGGCCTGGCCACGGCCATCCGTTTGAAGCAGCTGGCAGCGGAAAAAGGCAGCGATGTCTCCGTCGTCGTGCTGGAAAAAGGGTCCGAGCCTGGCGCCCACACCTTGTCGGGCGCCATCATGGACCCGCGCGCGCTGACCGAGCTGATCCCCGACTGGAAAGCCAAGGGCGCGCCTTTGACCCAGCCGGTGACCGAAGACGCGATGATTTTCCTCAGCGAAAAATCTGGTCTGCGCACGCCCAACTGGCTGCTGCCCCCTTGCTTTCACAACGAAGGCAACTACATCGTGCAGCTGGGCTTTGTCGTCAAATGGCTGGCCGAGCAGGCCGAGGCCCTGGGCGTCGAGATTTTCCCCGGCTTTGCCGCCGCTGAAGTGGTCTACAACGACGACGGCTCGGTCAAGGGTGTGGCCACCGGCAACATGGGCGTCGGCAAGAACGGCGAGCCCACCGGCGAGTTCCAGCTGGGCATGGAGCTGCATGGCAAATACACCATCTTTGCCGAAGGCGCGCGTGGCAACCTGGGCAAGCAACTGATCGCCAAGTTCAAGCTCGGCGAGGGCAAGGACCCGCAGACCTATGGCCTGGGCGTCAAGGAATTGTGGGAGATCGATCCGCAGCGCCACCAGCCCGGCTTTGTGATGCACACCGCCGGCTGGCCGATGAACAACGACACCTACGGTGGCGCCTTCCTCTACCACCTCGATGACAACAAGGTCACCCTGGGCTTCATCACCGGTCTGGACTATTCCAACCCCTACCTGTCTCCGTTCGAGGAGATGCAGCGCTGGAAGACCCACCCCAACATCCGCTACTACCTCGAAGGCGACGAGTCCAAGGGCATCAAGCCGGCCAAGCGCATTGGCTATGGCGCCCGCGCCATCACCGCCGGCGGCCTGATGAGCCTGCCCAAGACCGTGTTCCCCGGTGGCGCGCTGGTGGGCTGCGATGCCGGTTTCCTGAACGTGAGCCGCATCAAGGGCAGCCACGCGGCCATCAAGACCGGCATGCTGGCGGCTGATGCCGCCTTTGACGCGATTGCTGCGGGCCGCCAGGGCGATGAGCTGAGCGCCTACCCCGCTGCCTTTGAAAAGAGCTGGCTCTACGAAGAACTCAACAAGAGCCGCAACTTCAAGAGCTGGTTCAAGAAGGGCCTGGTCACCGCCTCGATCATGAACGGCCTGGAGCAGTTTGTGCTGCGCGGCAATATGCCCTGGACCCTGCACCGCGACAAGCCCGACCATGCCTATCTCAAGCCTGCGTCGGAATGCAAGCCTATCCAGTACCCCAAGCCCGATGGCAAGCTGACCTTTGACCGGCTCTCGAGCGTCTTCATCAGCGGCACCAACCATGCCGAAGACCAGCCCGCCCACCTGACCTTGAAAGATGCCAGCGTGCCGGTGCAGATCAACCTGGCCCAGTACGCCGGCCCCGAGCAGCGCTACTGCCCGGCGGGGGTCTATGAGTTCGTGGCCGACGAGAGCCAGGGCGGCAACGCCCAGCGCCTGCAGATCAATGCGCAAAACTGCGTGCACTGCAAGACCTGCGATATCAAGGACCCCACCCAGAACATCGTCTGGGTGACGCCCGAGGGCGGCGGTGGACCGAACTACACGGGCATGTAAAGACCGGGCTTGCTCGGGTTTCCATGGCAGGGCAAACACGGGCCGGCCCGCAATGGATTGCCGAATTTGGCCGACAAGCGCGCCCTGACGGGCGTGCGGACAATGGCCTATGTTTGTCTGGTCCTGCTTTTCCCGCCGTTCAGCCCGACCCGGGCCCTGCCAGGTCCGGGATCTGGCGGGTGCTGCCCAGACCCCTCTTCTGCGCGAGCTCATGTGTGTACTGCTGGCCGGTCTGGTCTGGGCCAGCGCCAGCCACGCAGCCCCTGCGGCCGTCGGCACAGCGCCCGCAGCGCCCAGCAAACGCGCCAAGCGCCCCCCTGCACCTGTAGCACCCAAGGCCGCAGCGCCATCCGCGCCCGCAGCAGCGTCCGCCCCCGCGCCTCTGGTATCTGCCACCGACCTCGATCTGGAGCGCTTTATGGGCCTGTGGTACAAGGCCGCCAAGGTCGAGGAGCCGCAAGATGCGTTGCGCACGCGCGAGCGCTATGAGTTCCTGCAGCGTTACGACGGCGGCGTGCGGGTGATCGCCACCTCCTACGATCCGCTCTCCAACCGCTGGGACCGCCGGCAGGACTATATGGCCCCGGTCGATGCCAAGGGCGCGGCGCTGAGCAGCCACTACCAGCTGCCGATGCCGGTGCATTTCAGCATCAGCCGCTTCGGGCCCTTTGGTGTCAGCTACTACGTCGTGGCACTCGACCCCCACTACCAATGGGCGATGGTGGCAGGACCCGGCCCCAAGTCCTTTTCCATCCTGAGCCGCCGCAGCGAGCTGGAGCCGGAGTTGCGCACAGCGCTGGAGCAGTTGGCGACACGCCAGAACCTGCTCAAGGCCGCCTTGCAATGGGCCGCGCCCGACCAGGAAGCCCCGCCTCGGTGAATACCCTGGGTACGCAAAATCGGCAGGTCAGAGGCTCGCCGCAGGCCAAATTTCAGGCACAGTTTTATTGCCAGAGCGCTGCATATTTTTCAGCCAAACACATTTTTATTGACTCAAAAGACTATTAAATGAAATTTAGCTGCAAGCATACTCCCACTTGCGCAAGCCAACACAGCTTTTCAGGCAGGGCTGCAACTAGGGCAATCCCATAGATCACAAATGTGTCATCCCATGGGTGGTGGGGTGTAGACTGCTGCTACCTGTTTGCCACCTGTTGTTACAGGGGGCGGATCAAGCAGCAGTGCTGCAAAGGATGCTCTGCTAAACCCTCGCCAAGCGGGATGGACGCGGATCGGGATGAGGCGCAAGGCGTCTTTTGCAGTCAATAGCCGTAGCTATTGACAAGGAAGAGAACGCAGCGGATCGCCCGAGCCCGCGTTCAGACCACGGCAGGGAGTTTTGCAGCGTATCCCTAACGCAATTCAACATATTTGGCGGAGATATACGCATGAAGAAATTGGCTTGGGCCCCCTTGGGCGCAGTGGCACTGGCAATCGCGGCCATCGCGCCCGCACAGGCAGCAGACCAGAAATCGGTGGCCGTGACGGCCATCGTGGAACACCCTGCGCTGGACGCCGTGCGCGACGGCGTCAAGGCGGCACTCAAGGCCGAGGGTTTCGAAGAAGGCAAGAACCTCAAGTGGCAGTACCAAAGCGCCCAGGGCAACCCTGGCACTGCCGCGCAGATCGCCCGCAAGTTTGTCGGTGACAAGCCCGATGCCATCGTGGCCATCGCCACGCCATCGGCCCAAGCCGTCGTCGCCGCCACCAAGACCGTGCCGGTGGTGTTCTCTGCGGTGACCGACCCCGTGGCCGCCAAGCTGGTGCCCAGCTGGGAGCCATCGAAGAACAACGTGACCGGTGTCTCCGACCTGCTGGCGCTGGACAAGCAGATGGAGCTGCTCAAGAAAGTGGTGCCCAATGCCAAGCGCGTGGGCATGGTCTACAACCCCGGCGAGGCCAACTCTGCCGTGGTGGTCAAGGAACTCAAGGAGCTGCTGCCCAAGATGGGCATGACCCTGGTCGAAGCAGCCGCGCCCCGCTCGGTCGATGTCTCCAGCGCAGCGCGCTCGCTGGTGGGCAAGGCCGATGTGATCTATACCAACACCGACAACAACGTGGTGTCGTCCTATGAAGCCCTGGTCAAGGTCGGCCAGGATTCCAAGCTGCCGCTGGTGGCCTCGGACACCGATTCCGTCGCCCGTGGCGCCGTGGCGGCCCTGGGTATCAACTACCGCGATCTGGGCGAGCAGACCGGCCGCATGGTGGCGCGTATCCTCAAGGGTGAAAAGCCCGGCGACATCAAGACCGAAGTCTCCAGCAAGATGGAACTGCATGTGAACCCCGGTGCCGCTGAGAAGCAAGGCATCAAGCTGTCCGACGAGCTGATCAAGTCGGCTGCCAAAGTCATTCAGTGATGGATGCCGCCTCACCTGTGGCTGTGCAACCCGCACAGCCCAGGGGGTGACAAGACGCAGCCCCGCCAGAAGCGGGGCTTGTTTGTTATCCGGACTAGCTCTGATAAGAAAACTCCATGACCTTATTTTCATTTTTGGGAGCCATCGAGATCGGCCTGATCTTTGCGCTGGTCGCGCTCGGTGTGTTCATCTCCTTTCGCCTGCTGCGCTTTCCTGACCTGACGGTCGATGGCAGCTTTCCCTTGGGCGCGGCCGTCTGCGCGGTAATGATCACCGGCGGCTACAGCCCCTTTCTGGCCACCATCGGCGCCACCTTGGCCGGCGCAGTGGCCGGCCTGATCACCGGCTGGCTCAACGTCAAGCTCAAGATCATGGACCTGCTCGCGTCGATCCTGATGATGATCGCGCTGTACTCCATCAACCTGCGCATCATGGGCGGCCCCAATGTGCCGCTGATCAACGACCCCACCCTCTTCAACCAGCTGCAGCCGGCCGGCATCGAAGACTATGTGTTCCGTCCACTGCTGATGTGCGCGATTGTGGTGCTCGCCAAGCTGGCGATGGACTGGTTCTTCCTGACCGAGCGGGGCCTGGCCATTCGCGCCACCGGCACCAATGCCCGCATGGCCCGCGCGCAGGGCGTCAACACCGGCGGCATGATCCTGCTGGGTATGGCGGTCTCCAACGGCCTGGTCGGCCTGGCCGGCGCACTGTTTGCACAGACCCAGGGCGGCGCCGACAGCTCGATGGGCATTGGCACCATCGTGATCGGTCTGGCAGCAGTGATCGTGGGCGAATCCATCCTGCCTTCGCGCAAGCTGATTTGGGCCACCCTGGCCGTGGTCCTCGGCGCCATCGTCTACCGCTTCTTCATTGCACTGGCACTCAACAGCGATTTCATCGGCCTCAAGGCCCAGGATCTGAACCTGGTGACCGCCTTGCTGGTCACGATCGCGCTGGTCATCCCCCAGCTCAAACGTCGTTTTGCGAAAAAGCACTGACAAGGAGAGAGACATGCTGAGCGCAAAAGACCTCAAGATCACCTTCAACCCCGGCACCCCGATCGAAACCCGCGCGCTGCGTGGCATGGCGCTGGACATTCCCGCCGGTCAGTTCGTCACCGTCATCGGCTCGAACGGTGCAGGCAAATCGACCTTTTTGAACGCCATCTCCGGCGACCTGATGGTCGACTCGGGCAGCATCGTCATCGACGGTGAAGACATGACGCGCAAGCCCGTCTGGGACCGCGCGCACAAGGTGGCCCGCGTGTTCCAGGACCCGATGGCCGGCACCTGCGAAGACCTGTCGATCGAAGAGAACATGGCCCTGGCGCATGAGCGCGGCAACTTTCGCGGCCTGTCCAAGGCCGTCAAGCAAGCCAACCGTGCGCTCTACCGCGAAAAGCTCGCCACCCTGGGCCTGGGCCTGGAAAACCGTTTGACCGACCGCATCGGCCTGCTCTCGGGCGGCCAGCGCCAGGCCGTGAGCCTACTGATGGCAGCGCTCCAGCCTTCGCGCATTCTGCTGCTCGACGAGCACACCGCCGCGCTCGATCCGCGCACCGCCGACTTTGTGCTCAAGCTCACCGCCCGCATCGTCGAGGAAGGCCAGCTGACCACGATGATGGTGACCCACAGCATGCGCCAGGCGCTCGATGTGGGCGACCGCACCGTCATGCTGCACCAGGGCCAGGTGGTCCTCGACGTCAGCGGTGAGGAGCGCGCCCAGATGGACGTGCCCGATCTGCTGCAGATGTTCGAGAAGGTGCGCGGCGAAAAACTTGCCGATGATGCGCTGCTGCTGGGCTAAACAGCCGCTCCAGCACCGCCACAACAGCGGAGACCACACAGGTGGCTCCGCTGTTTTTTTATGCCTCAGGGCGCTGCAGCACCGCGCAAAAACCGCCGCAGCGACCAGGCCGCCAGCGCTGGGAACAGCGCAAACACCGCAAACAACCAGAAGGACGAGCGGCCCAGCGCTGCCGGGTCGGCCAGCGCGGTCAGCCCCAGCGCATTGGCCACCAGGCCCACCAGCGCCGCGCCAACCGCCATGCCATAGAGCTGCACCGTCGTGATGCCCGATGCGGCGCTGTCGGCCTCCTTTGCACTGGCGCTGTGCATGATGGCATTGAGCACATGGGGCCAAGCCATGCCCACCCCCAATCCCAGCAGCGCCAGCGCGATGCCGCAGACCACCAGGGCCGCCATCCCCTGCCAGGGCATCGCAAGCGCCAAGGCCACCAGGGCCAAGGTGCACAGCAGCGGGCCGATCAGCATCAGCGCCCGGCCCGCCCGGCCGCTCTTGCCCGAGAACAGCACCGAGGCCACGGACCAGCCGCCCGCAAGCAAGGCCGTCACATAGCCGGCTGTCAAAGGCTGCAGGCCATGCAGGTGCTGCAGCAGATAGGGCACAAACACCTCCGTCATCGTACCCACCAGCAGCAAGGCGACGGCGGCGTACAGCATGCCCAGCGGCTGGCCGAGCGCCGTGCCGCCCTGGGGCAGCAAGCGGCGGCGGGCGCGGCGCTCATGCCAGATCGCAGCCGCACCAGCCAGCAAGCCGGCCGCGCTCAGCAGCCATTGCCAGAGCGGCGCAGTCACCACACTGGCGGCAGCCACCAAGAGCACCGACAGCGCCAGCAGCGCGATCTGTAAGCCGGCAATGCCGCCGTCCTGCGCGGGTGTGCTGCGCAGCAGGCGCTGCGGGGCCAGCTGGCGCTGCACCAGCAGCATTTGCAGCACGAGCAAGGGCAACAAGGCGCCAAAAGCCAGGCGCCATTGGCCGGCCTGGGCAAACAGGCCGCCCACCGCGGGACCGCTGAGCGTGGCCACGCCCCACATGGCCGAGATCAGCCCAATGGCACGCGGCCATAACGCGGGCGGAAACACCAGCCGGATCAAGGTATAGCTCAGTGCCCCCACCGCGCCACCGCCCAGGCCCTGCACCGCGCGGCCCAGCAGCAGCATCGGCATGGATGGCGCCGTCGCGCACAGCAAGCTGCCCAGGCCAAACACCAGCAGGCCTGCCAGCATGGCGCCGCGCGCGCCCCAGCGGGCCAGCATGCGCACCGCCAGCGCCGCGCCAATGATCGAGGCCACAACAAACAAGGTGGTGCTCCAGGCATACCAGGCGAGGCCGCCAATCTCCTGCACCACCGAGGGCAGGATGGTAGTGACGATATGCACATTGATCGCATGCATGGCGACCGCGCCGGTCAGCGCCAGCGCCTTGAGACCATGGGGCCGGCCCAGCAGCTGGGCCCAGCCGGCAGGTGCTTCGGGCACCGGCGCAGCGGCCGTGGTGAGGGGTGATGAAGAGGACGATGCCATGCCATTCCTGGTTATGAAATAATGCAAGCATTGTCTTTGATAATTCCTCGCCCCAAACAATAAAACAAGCTATCACTTGTATAAATAAATGCCATCGCCCCCCATCGATCCCTCGTCCACCATGCGCATGCTCGAGGCCCTCAAGCGCCAGGCCCCCGCCAGCACGGCCGACCTGGCGCGCGCGCTGCAGATGACGGCCGAGGCCGCCCGCCAGCAGATCAACAAGCTGGCCGACCAGGGCCTCGTGCAGGCCGATCTGCAAAAGCCGGCCGGTGCGGGCCGGCCGCGCCAGTTGTGGACCTTGACCGCAGCGGGCCAGCGCTACTTCCCCGACGCCCATGCCCAGCTCACGGTGCAGCTGATTGGCGCGATCGAAAAACTGTTTGGCCAGCAGGGCATGGACGGCCTGATCAGCGAGCGCGAAGCGCAATCACGCAGCCGCTACCGCCAGGCCTGCACCGCCCCCGGCCTGCCCGAGCGCCTGGCCCAGCTGGCCGAGGTCCGCACCCAGGAGGGCTATATGGCCCATGTCGAGCCCCACCCGCAAGGCTGGCTGCTGGTGGAGCACCACTGCCCGATCTGCGCGGCGGCGCAAAGCTGCCGGGGCTTTTGCCGTTCGGAGCAGGCGCTGTTCCAGGAGGTGGTCGAAGGCCTCGCGACCTTGGAGCGCAGCGAATACCTGCTCGAAGGCGGCCAGCGCTGCGTGTATCTGGTGCAGCCGCTGTAAGTCCACCGGCGACACCACCACCTCAGGCCGCCGCCTGACGCGGCACAGCTGGCTCAGGCGCAAGCCGCTGCTTCGTCGCCCCCCTGGGATGCGCTGCGGGCTTGGGTCTGCGGCTTGGCCATGCGCAGGCAGACCAACCAGGCCAGCAAGGCCAGGCCCGCTGCGCCCCAGAGCGCATGCTGCAGGCCCTGGGCATTGGCCTGGCGCAGGGTCTCGGCGCTGGCCCCTTCCAGGCCGGCCAGCGGCGCTGCTGCCAGCATTACCAGCAAGGCCAGGCCCAGCGCCGCGCCCACCTGCTGCGCGGTGGCGGCCACCCCCGATGCCACGCCTTGGCGCGCAGGTGCAATGCCCTGGCCCACGAGGACCCACATGCCGGTCCAGCTGGCGCCCTGGCCCAGGCTCATCACCACAAAGCCGGGCACCAGCCAGGCATAGTTGCCGGCCAGCGGCAGCACCGCTGCCATCCAAACCATGCCCAGCACACCGGCGGCCCAGCCCCGCAGCAGAACCGTACGCACACCGTGCTGCGCCAGGCCGCGCTCGGCCAGGCGTATGCCCCAGGTGCACACCGCCGTTGGCAGCACAAAGGCCAGGCCGGCCTGCAGCGGGCTCCAGCCCAGCACCTGCTGGAAATACAGGCCCAGAAAGTAGTACTGCACGCCATAGCTGCTCATGAACAGCATGGCCAGCAGCATGCTGGTCTGCAAGCTGCCCACCCGCAGCATGGCCAGTGGCATCAAGGGCGCTGCCACCCGCGCCTCGGTGCGCCAGAACAGGCCCAGCGCGGCCAGCGCCAGCAGCAGCAGGCCCGCCGTGCGCCAGTCAGCCCAACCCCATTGCGGGCCCTGCACCAGCAGCGCCACCAAGGCGCTGGCACCCACGGTCACGCTGATGCAGCCCAGCAGGTCAAAACGTCGCTGCGCAGCGGGCACTGCAGGCATCGCCGGCAGGTAGCGGCCTGCGGCAATCGCGCAAGGCCAGGCAATCGGCACCAGCACCCAGAGCACCCAGTGCCAGCCCAGGGTCTGGGTCAGCAAGCCACCCAGCAGGGCACCGGCCGCCAGCCCGCCGGCACTGGCCATACTCCACACCGCCAGCGCGCGGTTGCGCTCAGCGCCTGCGGCATACAAGGTATTGATCATCGACAAGGTGGCCGGGAACAGCAGCGCCGCTGCCACGCCCTGCCCGGCACGCGCCGCCACCAATTGCCAGGGCAGATGCGCAAAGCCGCCAGCGAAGGAGGCCAGGCCAAACAGCGCCATGGCTGCCACATACATGCGGCGCTGGCCCAGCAGGTCCGCACAGCGCCCGCCCAGCAGCAGGCAGCCGCCAAAGGCCACGCTGTAGCCGCTGATGACCCACTGCAGGTGGCGGGCATCGAGCTGCAGCTGCTGGCCGATGGCGTCGAGCGCAACAAAGACAATCGTCGCATCGAGCGCAATCAGCAGCTGCGCAAACGACAGCAAGGCCAGCGCGGCACGCGGATGGCGCAGCACCACGGTTGGGTGCACAGGTTTTTCAAGGGTCACTTCATCACTCCAAAACATACGGACCTGCAGTGCTGGGGCAGCAGCTGCAGGCGGGTGATGACCGGTCATGGCGACATGGTATTTAAATCAATAACGAAGATAAACAGAAAATCTATCTTTTACTTATGCAAAAATGAATCAATAGTTTGGCAGGAGCAGCCCCATGGATTTGAACGCGGTACAGATGCTGATCAAGGTGGCCGAGCACAAGAGCTTTACCCAGGCCGCGCACTGCCTGGGTACCACGCAGTCGCGCATCTCCCGCGCCATTGCGCAGCTGGAGGCCGAGCTGGGCACGCGCCTGCTGCACCGCAATACCCGCAATGTGTCGCTGACTCCCGATGGCTGCCTGCTGGTGGACCGCAGTGCCGCGTTGATCGCCGGGCTGGACGATGCCAGGCAGCAGCTGCTGGACCGGCGCTGCGAGCCCACCGGCGTGCTGCGCATGACAGCACCCTCGGTGCTGGGCCGTGTGGTGCTGACGCCCCTGCTCGGCCAGCTACTAGAGCAGCACCCGGGCCTGCAGATCGAGGCCAGCTTTACCGACCGCCTGGTGGACATGGTGGACGAGGGCTTTGACGCAGCGGTGCGCATTGGCCCCCTGCTCGACAGCCGCATGATCGGCAGGCCACTGCCGCCGCTGCACTGGGTGACAGTGGCCTCTCCCGCCTACACCGCCCGCCATGGCCGGCCACAAAACCTGGAAGAGCTGGCCAGGCACCGCTGCCTGTCGGTCTACAACCACTACCGGGGTTTTGCCGTGCCCTGGCAGTTTCGCCTGCCCGATGGCAGCACCATCGACTGGCCCGCACCCCATGCCATCCGCTTTGACAGTGGCGACCCCTTGATAGAAGGCGCGATCGCCGGCCTGGGCGTCGCCCAGGTGATGGGCTTTGCGGTGCGCGATGCGCTGGCCGATGGCCGGCTGGAGCGGCTGCTGCCCGCGCTCGAAGGCCGCAGCCGCGAGCTGTCGTTGGTCTACCCGCGCACACGCCATGCCTCACCCAAGGTGCAGGCGCTGTGCAAGCTGCTGCTGGGGCGCAGCGCCTGGTGATGGCCGCCGGCCTGTTGGCGGGTGGGTGGGCTTGCAGCGATTGTTCAAATCCATGCAACGCTGCGTTCAAACCAGCGGCACCCCAAACCAGCAGCCAAGCCCTACAGTGGATACAGGCGCCAAAAACAGATCGCAAGCAGGCGCTCCTCACCGCGGTTGCGGTCCGTATTTATCGACAAAGGAAATATTCACCATGGCTAAAGTTCTGGTTCTCTACCATTCCATGTACGGTCACATCGAGACCATGGCCGGCAAGATCGCCGAAGGCGCGCGCAGCGTGGCGGGCACCGAGGTCGTCATCAAGCGTGTGCCAGAGACCATGCCCCAGGAAGCCTTCCAGGCCGCCGGCGGCAAGGCAGACCAGGCCGCAGCCGTGGCCACGCCCGCCGAGCTGGCCGACTACGACGCCATCATCTTTGGCACCCCCACCCGTTTTGGCAATATGAGCGGCCAGATGCGCAGCTTCCTCGACCAGACCGGGGGCCTGTGGGCCAAGGGCGCGCTGTCGGGCAAGGTGGGCAGCGTGTTCACCTCCACCGGCACCCTGGGTGGCCAGGAAACCACCGTCACCTCGTTCTGGAACACCCTGGCCCACCACGGCATGGTGATCGTGCCCGCCGGCTTTGGCCTGCCTTCGCAGTTTGACCTGTCCCAGGCCAAGGGCGGCTCGCCCTACGGCGCCGCCACGCTGGCCGGTGCCGATGGCTCGCGCCAGCCTTCCGCCCCCGAGCTGGAACTGGCCTTTGCCCAGGGCGCCAAGGTCGCCGCACTGGCCGCCAAGCTGAGCGCCTGAGCCTTTAGCCGGCCTGGCCGGCTGCAGCATCCCGAGAACGTAAAAAAGCCAGTCAGAGGTTCTGACTGGCTTTTTGATTTTGACGCCTTGTGGGGTGCCTGCCACCGTGCTGGTGGCAGGGCAGTGCCGCTTACTTGGCGGCCAGGCGCTGCCAGGTGTCGATGACGCTGTCGGGGTTCAGCGAGATCGAGGCAATGCCCTTGTCCGCCAGCCACTGCGCAAAGTCCGGGTGGTCCGAAGGGCCCTGGCCACAGATACCGACGTACTTGTTCTGGGCCAGGCAGGCGGTGATGGCGCGCTCGAGCATCTTCTTGACGGCAGGGTCGCGCTCGTCAAAGTCGGCGGCCAGCAGCTCCAGACCGGAGTCACGGTCCAGGCCCAGGGTCAGCTGGGTCAGGTCGTTCGAGCCAATCGAGAAGCCGTCGAAGTACTCCAGGAACTCATCGGCCAGGATGGCGTTCGAGGGCACTTCGCACATCATGATGACTTCCAGGCCGTTCTCGCCGCGCTGGAGGCCATTGGCCGCCAGCAGCTCGGTCACGCGCTTGGCCTGGTCCAGCGTGCGCACAAACGGGATCATGATCTTGACATTGGTCAGGCCCATGTCGTTGCGCACGCGCTTCAAGGCCTCGCACTCCATCTTGAAGGCTTCGCCGAAGTCCTTGGAGATGTAGCGCGCTGCACCACGGAAGCCCAGCATTGGGTTTTCTTCATCGGGCTCGTAGCGGCTGCCACCGATCAGCTTGCGGTACTCGTTGGACTTGAAGTCCGACATGCGCACGATAACCGGCTTGGGGTAGAACGCCGCAGCGATCGTTGCCACCCCTTCGGTGATCTTGTCCACGTAGAAAGCGCGCGGCGAGGCATGGCCACGGGCCACGGATTCAACGGCCTTCTTCAGGTCGGCATCGACAGCGGGGTAGTCCAGGATGGCCTTGGGGTGCACGCCGATGTTGTTGTTGATGATGAATTCCAGACGCGCCAGACCCACGCCGTCGTTGGGCAGCTGGGCAAAGTCAAAGGCCAGCTGGGGATTGCCCACGTTCATCATGATCTTGGTCTTGATCGGAGGCATCTCGCCACGCTTGACCTCGGTCACTTCGGTTTCGAGCAGGCCGTCATAGATGCGGCCGGTGTCGCCTTCTGCGCAGCTGACCGTCACCAGGGTGCCGTTCTTCAGCAGCTCGGTGGCATTGCCGCAGCCCACGACGGCAGGGATGCCCAGCTCGCGCGCAATGATGGCGGCGTGGCAGGTACGGCCACCGCGGTTGGTGACGATGGCCGCCGCCTTCTTCATCACCGGCTCCCAGTTCGGATCGGTCATGTCTGTCACCAGCACATCGCCGGCTTCGACCTGGTCCATCTGCGAGATGTCGGAGACCAGGCGCACGCGGCCGGTGCCGATCTTCTGGCCAATCGCGCGGCCTTCGGCCAGCACGGTGCCGCTGCCCTTGAGCTTGTAGCGCTGTTCGGCCTGGCCCTTGGACTGGCTCTTCACCGTCTCAGGGCGTGCCTGCAGGATGTAGAGCTTGCCGTCGGTGCCGTCCTTGCCCCATTCGATGTCCATCGGGCGGGCATAGTGCTTCTCGATCACCAGCGCGTACTGCGCCAGCTCCTGCACTTCGGCATCGGTCAGCGAATAGCGGTTGCGCAGCTCGGGGCTGACATCGGTGGTGCTCACTAGCTTGCCGGAGGCGGCTTTTTCTTCAGGCGTTGCAAACACCATCTGCAGCAGCTTGGAGCCCAGGTTGCGGCGGATCAGCGCCTGCTTGCCCGCTTCGAGCATGGGCTTGTGCACATAGAACTCGTCCGGGTTCACGGCGCCCTGCACCACGGTCTCACCCAGGCCGTAGCTGGAGGTGATGAAGACCACCTGGTCAAAGCCCGACTCAGTGTCAATGGTGAACATCACGCCTGCGGCACCCTTGTCCGAGCGCACCATGCGCTGCACACCGGCCGACAGGGCCACCACGTCGTGCTCAAAGCCCTTGTGCACGCGGTAGGAGATGGCGCGGTCGTTGTAGAGCGAGGCAAACACTTCCTTCATCTTGTGCAGCACATCGTCGATGCCCACCACGTTGAGGAAGGTTTCTTGCTGGCCGGCGAAAGAGGCGTCAGGCAGGTCTTCTGCGGTAGCTGACGAGCGCACGGCAAAGGAGGCCTCGGTATTGCCCGCTTGCAGAGTCACAAAGGCCTCGGCAATGGCTTTTTGCAGATCGAGCGGGAAAGGCTGGGCCTCGACCATGGCTCGGATTTCGGCACCGACCTGGGCCAGCGCGCGCACATCGTCCACATCCAGCGCCGCGAGCTTGGCGCTGATCTTGTCAGCCAGGCCTTCGTGGGCCAGGAACTCGCGGAAGGCGTGGGCCGTCGTGGCAAAGCCGGTCGGCACGCGCACGCCTTGCGGCAGTTGCGAGATCATTTCGCCGAGCGAGGCGTTCTTGCCGCCTACGACCTCGACGTCGGTCATTCTCAGGTTCTCAAACGGTACGACCAGGGCGGTCGCGCTGTAGAGGTTGGACATGGTGAAGCTCCGGAAGTTAAAAACTGGCTCGGGCGCCCATGGCCGCAGTGGGGGCAATGGCACGCACGCATAGACTCCTGCCCGGCCGCTGCGGGCTCGGACATCTGGCTTTGTATTTGTACTGGTAGGCCGGAGTACATGCGGGAAATGTGAATAATGGGCGTCATTGTAGGCGTGCCGCCGCCGTTTTGCTTGCGACTTGCTGAACACCGTGGTCAACAATGACAAACCCCGCAGGCAACCGTCCACCGCCTGCGACAGAATTCGCCCGTTACCGCCGATGTAGCCCTAGAACCTGTTTACGATCTCTACGCAGCCGCGTTGGAGTGCAATCGGGATGAGTTCGAAGGGCTGGTTCGCAGCTTGCACCGGGGTGCAAGCAAGAGCCAGCGCGCAGAAATCGCCCGATTTCACTCCAACCCTTCGGGACAGTGGCTTTGCGAGCGGTCTGCGTCGTTGCAAATCCTCGCAATAGCATGGCTATTGCTGCGGTATTGCGCCTCGCATCCCATCTCGCAAAGACACTGTCGCGGCGCGAGGAGATCGTAAACAGGTTCTTAGGCCCAACATGCACCAACGCACCATTTTCTTTATCTCTGATGGCACCGGCGTGACAGCCGAGACCTTTGGCCGCGCCATCATGAAGCAGTTCGACATCACCACCCGTGCGGTGCGCCTGCCCTTTGTGGACACGGTCGACAAGGCCCACCAGGCCGTGCACCAGATCAACCACACGGCCGACAAGGAAGGCAAAAAGCCCATTGTTTTCACAACCTTGGTCGAACCCGAGACGGTCAAGGTGGTGCATGAGCACTGTAAGGGCCTGGTGATGGACAT
Source organism: Comamonas sp. MYb21 (assembly GCF_037479395.1). Lineage (NCBI taxonomy): Bacteria > Pseudomonadati > Pseudomonadota > Betaproteobacteria > Burkholderiales > Comamonadaceae > Comamonas > Comamonas sp. MYb21. Next base: position 178,254 of record NZ_JBBGZC010000008.1, read on the forward strand.
GTTTGCCACCTTTGTCCAGCCGCTGGAAGACGAGCTGGGCGCCAAGTCGCACCACCGCATTGGCCGCTTTACCGATATCAGCGAGAGCAAGGAATACTTTGACCGCATGGAGGCGATCAATTTCAGCCTGGCGCACGATGACGGCCAGACCAACCATGACCTGGCCGGTGCCGATGTGATCCTGGTGGGGGTGAGCCGCAGCGGCAAGACGCCTACCAGCCTGTACCTGGCGATGCAGTTTGGCCTCAAAGTGGCCAATTACCCGCTGATCCCCGAAGACTTTGACCGCCAACAGCTGCCCCCGGCGCTGCTGCCTTATAAGAAGAAGATCTTTGGCCTGACGATTGCCCCCGAGCGCCTGTCCCAGATCCGCAATGAGCGCCGCCCCGACTCGCGCTACGCCAGCCTGCAGAACTGCCGCATGGAAGTGGCCGAGGCCGAATCGATGATGCGCCGCGCCGGCATCCAGTGGCTGTCGACCACGCACAAGTCCATCGAAGAGATTGCCGCCGTGGTGCTGCAGGACCTCAAGCAGGACGAGTGAGCGGCGCGCTGCCAATCGCTGCCAATCGCTGCCAATCGCTGCCAATCGCTGCCCATTGCTGCTGATGGCTGCCCATCGCGGCCACTGGCTTTTTCCCTAACGCTGCGCGGTAGGGATGCGCAACGTTACCCTTGCTTCGCACAGCTTTACAGCAGGCCGCATGCGCGCCTGCTATAACCAAGCGATCACGGCCCCGTGTGGATGGGCCGCCGCTCAGGAGTTCAAGCATGAACACAACTTTGACCTGGATCGCCAGCGCCGGCCTCTGTGCCGCGCTGCTGGCCGCCCTGCCCGCCCAAGCCGCGCAGCCGGGCGCTTTTTCCGTGACCGAGACCAAATCGGCCATCGGCAACAAACCCGCCAAGGCGCCCCGCACCAAGGACCGCTGCATCGGCCCCGAGCTGGTGGACAAGGACGGCTTTCTCTACCCCGATCTGATCCTGTCCAAGCATTTCAGCCAGTGCCGCATCAAGGACAGCAAGCTCTTGGACAAGAACAACAAGAGCTGGACGGTGACCTGCGGCAAGATGCTGACGGCCCAGGCCAAGCAGACCAATACCGGTGACAACTTTCATCTGCACATCGATGCAGCACTGCTGGGCGGCGCGATGAAGCAGACGCTGGACTATGAGGCGCAGAGCTTGAAGCGCCAGTGCACGCCCGACGACGAGCCGCTGGAATAAGCAAGCACGCAATCAGCAAACTCGGCGGGCTGAGGCCCGCTTAAGTTTGCGCGAACAGATACTGGGCCGTGCCATCCGGCGCCTGGGTGGCAAAGCAGCCCACGCCCCAGACCTGGGCAATGGTCTCGGGTGTCAACACCTCATGTACGGTGCCATGCAGGCAGCCGCCACCATGCACCAGCAGCACATCGTCGGCATAGCGCAATGCCAGGTTCATGTCATGCACCACGGCAATCACACCCACCCCGGCAGACGGCCCCGCATGCGCCCAGTCGCGCAGCAAAGCCATGGTCTGGTGCTGCCAGGCCAGGTCCATCGCAGCGGTGGGCTCGTCAAGCAGCAGCCAGCGCGCGCCGCCGCAGGCTGCTGGCTCCCAGAGCTGGGCCAGCACCCGCGCCAGATGCGTGCGCGCCCGCTCCCCGCCTGACAAGCTGCGCACGCTGCGCTGGGCAAAGGCGCTGACCTGGGTCAGCGCCATCGCACGCTCCACAATGCCGGCCTCATCGGCGCTGGGCTGGAGCCGGTGCGTATAGCGCCCCAGCTCCACCACCTCCTGCACCGTAAAGTCAAAGGCCACGCCACCGTCCTGCATCATCATCGCGCGGCGCAGCGCCAGCTGCTCGGACGACCAGCGTGCCAGCGGCTGCCCATCAAAAAGCAGCTGACCACCATGGGGCTGCCACTGGCCCGTCATCGTGCTCAGCAGGCTGGATTTACCCGCGCCATTGGGCCCGACGATGGCGGTGACCCGGCCTGCCTCAATGCGGGTGTGCAGGCTCACCAGGGTATCGCCGCCGGGCACGCCGACGGCCAGGTGCTCCAGGCGCCAGCTGCTGACGGGCCCGCTGGATGCGGACTGCGGCGCAGGCCGCTTGGCAGCGCCCCAAGTTTTGAAGGGATTGAACATCTGCAGCCTCCCTCAGAGCTGGCGCCGGAACTGGCGCAGCATGGCCAAAAACAGCGGCACGCCGACCAGGGCGGTCAGCACGCCCAGCGGCAGCTCGGCCGGCGCCACCACCGTGCGCGCAAAGGCATCGGCAAACACCACCATCGCAGCGCCCAGCAAGGCCGATGCGGGCAGCACCACCCGGTGGTCCGGCCCGGCCAGCATGCGCACCCAGTGCGGGGCCACCAGACCGATAAAGCCAACCATGCCGCAGCCGGCCGTGATGCAACCCACGACCAGGGCGGCCAGCACCACGGCCAGGCGCTTGGTGCGCTCCACCCCCACGCCCATCAGGCTGGCCTGGGCCTCGCCCAAGGCAATGGCATTGAGGGGTTGGGCCAGGCGCTGGGCGATCAGCAGGGCCACGGCCACCACGGCGCAGGTCGCCATGGCCACCGGCCAGCGCGTGCTGCCCAGGCTGCCCATCAGCCACAGCTGCAGGTTGCGCAGCTGCTCATCGGTGGACAGAAAACTCAGGAGGCCCAGCCCAGCCATCGCCAGCGCATTGATGGCCACGCCCGCCAGCAGCATCACGCCAATGCGCGTGCCGCCCCCTGTTTGGGACAGGCCATAGATCAAAAACGTGGTACCCAGGCCGCCGCCAAACGCGGTCAGCATCAGCGGCCAACTGCCCAGGCTGCGCGGCAGCGCCGGAAACCACAGCGCGCCCATCACAATCAGCGCAGCCGCCGCCAAGGCCGCGCCGCTGCTGACCCCAATCAGGCCCGGGTCGGCCAGCGGATTGCGAAACAGCCCCTGCATCAGCGCCCCGGCCAGCCCCAGGCCCGCACCGGCTGCCAGGCCCAGGATGAGACGCGGCAGGCGGATGGTGGCAAACACCAGTTGCTCGGTGCTGGCGCCCGGGCTGGCAGCGCCCGCGCCCTGCCACCAGTGCAGCCAGGCGTTCCAGGTGATGCCCGGCAGGCGCGCCGCATCGATCGCAAACGCGCCCTGCCCGGCCGCAAACACAAAGGCCGCCAGCACCAGCAAGGCCATCAGGCCCAGGGTGCTGGATTTGCCCAGGCGCCGCTGCGCCGGGCGCCGACTGGGCTTGCGCGCGGCGCTGCCAGCCGCCCCCGCAGCGGGGGCTGGCGATGGCGCCACCGCATGCAAACCCGCTGCTGCCGGCTGGCTGTGCGGGGCGCCCGCGCTGATGCGCACACGCGCCGCTTCGCTCATGGCTGGATGGCCTGCAAGCCCTGGTGCAGCGCCTGCACGGCCTGCGGCAAGCGCGGGCCATAGCCCAGCAGCTGGCTTGCCTCCAGCGCCACCATGGTCTTGTTCTTGAACGCAGGGGTCAGCGCCAGCTCGGGCCGGGCCCAGAACTTCTCCGCACCGCCCACCGCCTCCAGGCCCTGCGTCGTGGTCACGATCACCTGCGGCGCCGCCTGCGCCATGGCCTCGGCCGTCAGCGGCCGGTAGCCTTGGAAACCCTGCATCACATTGGTGGCACCGCCCAGGCGCAGCAGCGCATCGGCCGCCGTGGCCTGGCCTGCGACCTGGGGCGAGCCGCTGTGCGACAGCACAAACAGCGCACGCGGCGCGCGCCCGGCAGCCACACTGGCACGCACCTGGGCCTGGGTCTGGTCCCAGTCGGCCTGCAAGCGCTGCGCCAGCTGCTCGGCCTGGGCTTGCTTGCCGGTGGCCTGGCCCACCAGACGGATCTTGCGCAGCACCTCGTCCCAGCTGTGGTCGGACTGCACCAGGGCCACGGTCACGCCGGCCTGCGCAATCTGCTGCAGCACCACCGGCGGGCCGGCCTCGGTCGTGCCGATCACTGTATCGGGCTTGAGTGAGAGCACGCCCTCGGCCGCCAACTGGCGCACATAGCCCACCTTGGGCGTCTTGTCGGCCGCCTCCGGGTAGTTGCTGGTGGTGTCGCTGCCCACCAGCAGCGGCTCGGCGCCCAGCAGGTAGATGATTTCGGTGAGCGCACCACTCAAACTGACCAGCCGCTTGGCCGCCACCTGGGGCTGCACGCCGACAAAGGGCTGCAGCACCGATTTGGCACCGGCATCCACCGGCCGGGCGGGCTGCGCCCACAGCGGGCCCGCGATGGCTGCAGCGGCAGCGCCAGCCGCCCAGGCCAGGCAATCACGGCGATTCAATAAAGCCATCTTGCCCTCCTCAAGCGCTGACCGGCTCGGCGTTCAGGCGCGGCAGGCCGGTTGCCAGCGCGCGCCAGCCCGCCAGCTCCGGCTTGCCGGGCTTGCGCGCGCCAAAGAACATGGCCATCAGGTCGCCATAGGCGTCGAACAGCTCGACCGAGGTGACGGTGCCATCGCTGGTTGGCTTTTCCACCAGCCAGGCATGGGCGATCAGATCGGTGCGCAGATGCAGGTTGAAGCCCTGGTCCAGCACATTGATCCATTCGGCATTGGGGCTGCTCATCGGCTCGATGCGCTGCACCGGGCCGCTGTGGATCTGGATGCAGCCGCCGCTGCTGACAAACACCATGATCGGCGTGGCCGAGAAGCTGGCCTCGTTGAGCAAGGCGGTCACGCTGTCTTTGGCCAGGGGCCAGGCAAACTGGCCCTGCACCAGGCGGAAGGACTGCTGGCGCTCGGCGCCAGCTTTTTTGATGATGCTGAAGAATTCATGCGTGTCCTTCATGCCGGCCCAGGCGGCTTGCAGGGCGGGCACATCGACGCTGCTGTCGGCAGGGACGCTCACGGGCTTGCGCGCCTCTGGCGCATCAAAGCCGGGCACGCTGGCGCCAGCAGCCACCGCAAAGCGCTCGACCAGCGCCTGCCAGGCTTGCAGATCGCTGGCATCGCGGGCATAGACCTTGTGCACTGCCCGGCCTGCGCGGTTGTAGAACTGCAGGCTGCGCAGCACCGTGCTGCCGCCATGGGCGGAGGTCTCGGTCACCGCAAAGCCGGCATGCCAGCTGGCAAAAAACAGGCGCAGGTCAATGTCCTCATTCAGCGCAATGCCCACCTGGGCCCCCAGCTCACCGCCGGCGCTGAGGTTGGCGTAGACGCCGGTCTTCTCATGCACGGTGCTGGCATTGCGGGTCAAGGCCATCACCGGGCCGCAGGCTTCCAGCGCCTTGAGCACCTCTACCCAAGCGCCCTCGGGTGCTGCCAGTACCCGCACCTGCAAGCTGCTGCCCTCCGGCTGCCACTGCTGGGCATGGGCGGCAATCGCCTCGCCTTCGCTGGTGCCGGCAGCTTCGGCCGCTTCCTTGGCGCGCAGGCCCTTGGCACGTTCTGCGGCAAAGGCCTGGCGGATGTCTGCGGCACGGGCCGCGCTCAAGGCGGCTGGCGCAGCGGCGGGAGAAAGAGACGGATTCATGGGGGGACTCCTTATGGAAAAACCGGCAGCGTGCAGACCGTTCACGCTGCCCACAGAGGCAGATTTAGAACTCGGCGACCAGGCTGACCTTGGCCGAGCGGCCCGGCTGGGTGTAGCTATCGATAACGCCTGAGCTGGACGCGAGACCACGCACATCGGACCAGCGCCAGTACTTCTTGTCGGTCAGGTTGTAGATACCCACGTTCAAGCGCAGGTCCTTGCGAATGCGCCATTGCGCTGTCAGGTCCACCAAGGTGGCAGATGGGTTCAGGAACTGGGTGCCACCGCTAGGGTTGGTCGTGTCCTTGGCCTTTTTGCCCTGGGTGTAGTTCAGACCCAGCTGCGCTGTCCAGACGGCGGCCTCGGCACGCAGGCCCACGGTAAAGCGCTGCGGATCGATGGACGACAGCGGCTCGGAGCTGGTACGGTCACGGCCCTGGGTGCGGCCCCAGGAAAACGGTGTGCTCCAGCCGATGCCGGCATAGCGCCCCCAATCGGCATCGCCCTTGACTTCAAAGCCACTGATGTTGACTTTGCCTCGGTTGACCGACTGGAACACCAGTGGATCAGCAGCGGTACCCACACCGCCCACCTGCACCAGGTCGTCGATAAAGTCCTTGTAGCGGCCGGTGAATGCCGCCACATCCAGCGCCACATTGCCCAGCCGCCCACGCACACCCAGCTCCAGGTTCTGACTGGTTTCCGGTTTCAGGTCGGGGTTGGGGATGGTCTTGTAATTGGCCACCGGGTTTTCAAAGAAGGCATTGACCTGGCCGGCGTTGGGCGCGCGGAAGCCCTTGGCGTAGTTGCCGAAAACACTCCACGCCGGATCGACCCGGTACATCACACCCAGCTTGGGCGAGGTGGCATTGCCCGACAGCGACACCGCATTGGCGCCAAAGCCGGCCTGGTCGGCCTTGATGCTGAAATGGTCGTAGCGCAGGCCGGGCGTGAAGGTCCAGTTGCCCAGCACCAGCTCATCTTGCGCATAGAGGGCCCAGCTCGATTCGGTGGTATCGGGAAAGCGCTTGAGCGGGAAGGTCTCGCCCACCGGCGGCGTGATACCCGTCTGCAGGTTCTCGACATCGCTGCGCACATAGTCGATGCCGTAGGTGATCTTCTGCGCCAGGCCCGCATCGCCGCGCAGCAGCTTGCTGGCCTGCACATTGGCCTGCCAGGTCTTTTCCTGGTAGGTCACATCGCGCGTGCGGTCGGCCGCCGTCAGGCGGTCTTCGTAGATGAACTCGCGCGAATCTGCATTCTGGTAGCTCAGGCTGGCCTTGATGTCATCCCACGCGGGCGTGCTCAGGTTGCGCCACTCGCCCGCCCAGCTGCCGCGCGTGCGCTTCATGTCGGTCGACGATCCGGAATCGATGACGGCCGTAGCGGCGGTGACCGGCGGCGCCGTGCGTGCGGTGTAGAGCTGGTAGTCGGCCTTCTTGTCGACATGCTCGACGGTGAAGGTGTGCTTCTGGTCTGCATTGGGGCGCACGATCACCTTGCCCAGCACCGAGGCATCCTTGTCGCGCTGCGGATTCGGTGTGGTACGGCGCGTATCGAGCGTGTCGATATCGCCCATGTTCTTGAGCTCGCGGCTGCGGCCCAGGTTCACACCCAGCAGCCATTCCACCGTCTCATTGGGCTTGCCAGCCAGGGTCAGGCCCAGGTTCTTGCCGGTGTTCTCGCTGTCATAGCCTACGCTGGCACGGCCGCCAAAGGTCTGGCCGTCCTTGAGCAGGTTGCGGGGATCATTGGTGATGAAGTTGACCAAGCCTGCCATGCCGTCGGATCCATAGAGCGCCGAGGTGGCCCCCCGCACCACTTCCACCCGCTGGACCATGCCGACATCGAGGTAGTCACGACCAAAGGCATTGGCGCTGAACACATAGCTGCGCGGCAGGCGGATGCCATCGACCAGCATCAGCACGCGGTTGCCGTCCAAGCCCCGGATATTGAAGCCAGCGTTCTGGTCGCGGCCGGTGGGGCTGGACGCCAGGGTGAAGCGCGCCGGTGCGCGCTTGACCGAGACATTGGGCATGTCGCGGGCAATATCGCGGATATCGCGCATCTGCTGCGCTTCCATCTGCCGGGCATTGATGACGTCAATGCTCATCGGCAGCTCATCGGGGTCCTGCTCGTAGCGCGAGCCACTGACCACCATTTCCTTGAGCAAGGGCGCATCGGCCGCAGCCACCTGCACGGCGCCAGTCGCCTGACCGGAGCTGGCCGCTGCAGGGCTTTGGGCCTGTGCTGCCTGGGCCACACACAGCAGTGCAGCCAGTGCCAGGGGTTGCAAGGCCAACGGCTGGCGCGCGGCACTGGAGGGGCGCGACACAGGGAGGGACGAAGACACGCGATGCGTGTCACAAGGGGGATGAGCAGCCACGGGCCGAGCTTTCAGACAACAGGGTTGAACAAAGAAGCTGGCAATGACGGCCCGCTGCAAGGCAGGGGCGGCAGCACGGCTGGCGTGCGGGTCACAGGCTGGCGATGTAACAATTATATGAGAATAGTTCTTATTTATCGAGGCAATAGCCCTGCAAAGACTGGGTGCTGCTGCGAAATAGCGACAGTTGCAGCGGAATGCGCAAGATCTGCGCTTGCTCGAGCCGTCATCGGCAACCCCCGCGAAGCTTTTGCAGCCAGCGCGCACCAACAAAAAACCGCCTGGTCTGCAACGCCTGCACCGGTGGAGCACCCCCTGGGCGCCCTGTACCTTGGCAACGGCATGCAGACCAGGCGGCTTACGCGCTGGCCTTGCTGGCGACCTAACGGCTTATTTCAGCCATTTCTGCGCCTCTTGCTGCAACACGCCGCGCAGCGCCAGCACATCCCAGGTGAACTGCATCACGCGCTGGTAGTCGGCATCGTCCACCGGCAGCATAAAGCCCAGTTGGTTGACGGGGGTCAGCGGCTTGTCCAGGTAGGCGGCGTAGAGGCGCGGGTCGGCCTTGCTGTAGTGCAGCGCCTCATAGGTCTCGGTGATCATCGCATCGCCCTTGCCGTCGGCGATCAGGCCCGGAATCTCGGCATTCTTGTCATGCGTGCTGACCTGGGCGTTCTTCAGGTTCTGCAGCACATAGGCCTCGTTGGTGCCGCCGGGGTTCTTGATCACGCGCACGCTGGCCTGGTTCAGGCTTTCGGGCGTGGTGAACTTGTCCTTGTCGGCCGCACGCACCAGGGCTACCTTGCCAAACGGCGCGTAGCCCGGCAGCATCTGCACCTTGCTCAGGCGCGCCACATTGCGCGTGATGCCGCCCACGGCCACATCGAACTTGTTGTCCTGCAGGTCCTGCATCAGCTTGGGCCAGGTGGTGTCCACATACTCGACCTTGACCCCCAGTTCCTTGGCCATGGCCTCGACCACCTCGATATCGTGGCCGGCGTATTTGCCATCGGCCTTCATCGCAAAGGGGCGGTAGTCGCCCGGGGTGCCCACGCGCAGCACCTTGGCCTGCATGATGGCATCGAGCCGGGGGCCCGCCTGGGCCGGCAGAGACAGCGCTGCAAGCGCCGTCGCGCTGAGGGCCATGGCGGCGAGGGTGTTGGTTTTCTTCTGGAACATGGTGGCACCTTGGTGTGGTCGACAATCGGGAGGGAAGATCACGCAAAAAAAGCGTGCACACCGTTGCGGTGTACACGCTTTTTGAGACACGCGGCGCCATTGTGTCCCAGCGCCAGCCGCCTGCCCATCGGGGTTCACCCAAGCCTGGCAGGCGCTGTGCCGATCAATAACGCGAGATCTGGCCCTGGTTGATCTGCACGCGGTCGCCCGGGCGCAGATCGCCGGGGTTGGGCACATCAAAAATGCGCTGGCCGCCGTTTTGCAGGTTGATATGGATGCGGTAGCCGCTGACGGTGCTGCGGCCGCTACCCGACGACTGCTCCAGCGCATTGCCGGCCGCTGCGCCACCGGCCACACCGGCTGCAGTGGCGGCCATGCGGCCAAAGCCGCCGCCGACCTGGTTGCCCAGCACGCCGCCGACCACGGCACCCAAGATGGCGCCTACGCCGGAGGTGCTGCGCGACTGCGAGCGCAGCTCTTCAATATTGCCCACGGTGCCGTATTCCATACCGTAAGGCGCTTGCTGCTGCGGATAGCCGCCCTGCTGCGGGTAGCTGCCCTGTTGCTGGGGCGCCGGGCCTTGCGGGTAGCGGTTGTCATAACGGGGAGGTGCCTGCACACAGGCCGCCAGTAGCGAGGCGGCCGCCAGGGCCAGGCCCAGCTTGCCTGCACGTTGCAGCAGGCTGCGCGAGCTTGGATTTTTTTGAGACATTGCGCTCTCCTTTCAGATCACAAAAATGACGAGGGGGTCAGGGCCACCGAGGGCCCGCCAGGTTCAGTAGCTTGCGGTGGCTTACTTGGTGCCGGTGGAGCCATAGCCCCCGGCGCCGCGTTCGGACACATCGCCAAAATCTTCGACCACCTGAAAGCTTGCCTGCACCACCGGCACGATCACCATCTGCGCGAGGCGCTCCATCGGCTGCAGCACAAAGGACTGGCTGCTGCGGTTCCAGGCGCTGACCATCAGCTGGCCTTGGTAGTCGCTGTCGATCAGGCCGACCAGGTTGCCCAGCACGATGCCGTGCTTGTGGCCCAGGCCCGAGCGCGGCAGGATCATCGCGGCATAGCCAGGGTCGCGCAAATGGATGGCCAGGCCGGTGGGCACCAGCTGCCAGGCATTGGGCTCCAGGGTCAAAGGGGCATCGAGGCAGGCACGCAAATCCAGGCCGGCGCTACCAGGGGTGGCGTACTGGGGCAGCTGCTCTTGCATGCGGGGGTCGAGAATCTTCAGGTCAACAATCATGGTGGTGGTTCAGCTATCAATGCAGCGAAGGCTAGCATATACACAACGCCCGCCAGCGCAGTTGGTGCACCGGCCTACAGGCATTTACCGTATGCATACAAATGCAAGGAACTGCACCTCCCCCACCCTGCCCCCTGCGGCATCCGGTGGGGCCGTGTTCTGTGGCCGCCTAGTTCTTTTGCGACCAGCCCTTTTTGAAGGCCGCAATCAGCATCACGATGCCCAGTGGCGGAAACATGATGCCCAGGATCGCGGCGATCAGCACCCCGATGAGCTTGAAGCCGCTGAACGGCTTCTTGCTGGCTGTACTGCCACTGCCGGCAGAGGTAAAAATCGATGTGGTGGCTGCGCCTGAACTGCTGCGCGTTGTAGTGGTCAGCGTCTGCGCCGCGCCCTGGCGCCTGTCCTTGCGCACCTGGTCCATCTGGCGGATGCGGTCGAGCAGCTCCTGGGCCTGGTCGGCGATCGGGTTGCTGCTCGCCTGGCCGGATGGAGCCGATGGCGCCTGGCCATGGCCTGGCCGCGCCGGGCGCTGCATGCTGCCCGTGGTATGGGCGGCACCGGGGTTCTGCCGGGCGATGAGCTGGTCCACATAGCGCACAAAGTCGCCGTGCGGTGGTGTGTCATAGACAGACGCGCTGTCCCTGTTCAGCAGTGCCAATGGCATCTCCTCTTGCCGCCGTCGCTTGCAAGCGGTAGCAGCGATTGATAGTTTCAAACTCCGGCATAGCAAAGCTGCATGCCCGGACCCTCTTGTCCCTCTGAGAGCGCATTGTGCTTGACATCCTGCGCCCCTACAACGCGTCAGATGCAGCGCGCGCTGCCTGCACCCGGCCTTGCTTTCTGTCACAATGGCCTCAACTTTTGTCCATGGCGCAACCCCTGGCGCCAAAAAACCCAAAATTTAACGAGGAACCTGCCATGTCGGAATCCCTGATCAAGCACACCAACGAAGCCAGCTTTGAAGGCGATGTTCTGCAACCCAACACCAATGTTCTGGTGGACTTCTGGGCCGAATGGTGCGGCCCTTGCAAGCAGATCGCTCCGGTGCTGGAAGAAGTGTCGGTCAGCTACAAGGACAAGCTGCAGATCGCCAAGGTCAATGTCGATGAAAACCGCGCCATCTCGGCCAAGTTCGGCATCCGTGGCATCCCCACCTTGATGCTGTTCAAGAACGGCGAACTGGCCGCCACCAAGGTGGGCGCGCTGAACAAGGCCCAACTGACGGCCTTCCTGGACGAGCAACTGGCCTAAATCCAGCCCCTGGATGCGCGGCCCGCGCGTCTGCATCCCGGTATGGCTGGCCCAATCTGGCGGCCATCGCCAACAAAGCACGGTTTCTGCCGTGCTTTTTGCATTTTTCAAGCATTTGATTTTTCTGTATTTTTATAAAAAAATCAAAAAACCTAGCCGCTCACTGTCCCGCCTGATACATATAGTTGATAATTCAGGCAGGATGTTCCTGCAGCAACCTGTCTATAATCGACATTTAGATCACCGATCGTATTCCGACCAAGAATAGATCAAGCATGGTCTCCGGCTTCGCGGTCTCCCGCTTATTGCACCGGCTCTGCATTCCCCCTACCTCTAACAGTTACTCCGTTCTGGAGTCTATCCATGCACTTAAATGAGCTCAAGGCACTGCATGTGTCTGAAGTCCTCAAGCTGGCAGAAGAGCTTGAAATTGAAAATACTGGTCGCATGCGCAAACAGGAGTTGATGTTTGCGATCATCAAGAAGCGGGCCAAGGCCGGTGAACAGGTTTTTGCCGATGGCGTTCTCGAAATCCTGCCCGACGGATTTGGCTTCCTGCGCAGCCTCGACACGAGCTTCACGGCCAGCACCGACGACATCTACATCTCCCCCAGCCAGGTGCGCCGCTTCAACCTGCACACCGGCGACATGATTGAAGGCGAAGTGCGCACGCCCAAAGATGGCGAGCGCTACTTTGCACTGACCAAGCTCGACAAGGTCAATGGTCTGCCACCCGAGCAGAACAAGCACAAGATGATGTTCGAGAACCTGACGCCGCTGTTCCCCAAGGAACAGATGCGTCTGGAGCGCGACATCAAGGCCGAGGAAAACATCACCGGCCGCCTGATCGACATCATCGCGCCGATTGGCCGTGGCCAGCGCGCACTGATCGTCGCCGCCCCCAAGAGCGGCAAGACGATGATGATGCAAAGCATTGCACACGCCATCACCGCCAACTACCCCGATGTGCACATGATGGTGCTGCTGATCGACGAGCGTCCGGAAGAAGTGACGGAAATGCAGCGCTCGGTCAAGGGTGAGATCATTGCATCGACCTTTGACGAGCCCGCAGCCCGCCACGTGCACGTGGCCGAGATGGTCATCGAGCGCGCCAAGCGCCTGGTGGAAATGGGCCAGGACGTCGTCATCATGCTCGACTCCATCACCCGTCTGGCCCGCGCCTACAACAATGTGGTGCCCTCGTCAGGCAAGGTGCTCTCCGGCGGTGTGGACGCCAATGCGCTGCAGCGCCCCAAGCGCTTCTTTGGCGCGGCCCGCAATGTCGAAGAAGGCGGCTCGCTCACCATCATCGCCACCGCCCTGGTCGACACCGGCAGCCGCATGGACGAAGTGATCTTTGAAGAATTCAAGGGCACTGGCAACAGCGAGCTGCACCTGAGCCGCCGCCTGTACGAAAAGCGCGTCTTCCCGGCCATCGAGCTCAACAAGAGCGGCACGCGCCGCGAAGAGATGCTGCTCGCTCCCGAGATCCTGCAAAAGACCCGCATCCTGCGCCAGTTCATGTACAACATGGACGAGATCGAGTCCATGGAGCTGATGATCAAGAACATGAAACAGACCAAGAGCAATGTCGAGTTCTTCGACATGATGCGCCGCGGCGGCTAAACCCCGCCCTGCGCCCACCGGCCTGCCAACCCTCCGCTCAACACGGAGGGTTTTTTCATGCCCGCGTGCGCCAGCGCTCTCCCGCCACCGTTTTGGGCGACCGGCCAAAGTGGCGCTCAAAGGCGCTGCTGAAGCTCGAGACATGCTGGTAGCCCACCTGGTAGGCCACCGCCGAGACACGCTGGCCGCTGTCCAGCAATGCCCAGGCGCGCTCCATGCGGATGCGGGTCAGCATGCGGTGGGGGCTGGTGCCCAAGAGCTGGCGAAAGCCGGTTTTCAGCGCAAAGGCGTTGGTGCCCACCGCTGCGCACAGGTAGGCCACCGTCAAGGGCTGGGCATAGTCGCGCAGCAGGATGTCGCGCGCCTGGAGAATCTTGTCCTGGTCTGCTGGGCGCAAAGGGGGCGATGCGCTGAGCGCGGGGCACAGCTGGCGGGTCTGCTCGGACAGCAGACTGAGCGCGGCGATCTGCATGCCCAGCAGCGCACCTCGCTCATCCCGCCCCTCTTGCGCATGCCTTGGCAGCAAGGCCGCAGCCCATTGCGCGGTGCTCGCACCATAGGCGCCAAAATGCAGCGCGCGCGCCGATTGGTCAAAGCGCACACCCTCCAGCAGATCGGCCAGTCCATAGCGCTGCAGCAAGGCCTCATCGGCCACCAGCCGCAGCTGACACACCGCCTGCCCGGCCGGAAAGCAGCGCTCGCCGCGCACGGAGGCAAAGGCCGCCAAGGTGCTGTGGCCGGCGACAAAATCAAAACGCTGGCCATCCACACCGGTGGTGCTGGACCGCCCTTGCAGCGCCACGGTCAAGGTCAGGCAGCGGCTCTCACGCTCCAGCAGGCTGGCTTCCAGCAAGTGCCGGTTGGGCTGGTAATCCATATAGACCAGCGCCAGGCCTGGCTCGATCTGCAGCCGGTCGGTGGCGCAATGGCCCAGCTGCGTGGGCAGGCTGGAGCGCCACCAGGCCGATGGCCCCAGGCGCTGGGGCGCGCTCGCATCTGCGCTGTTGATTCGGTAGACCAAGACTGCCTCTCTGGCCGCAGCAGGCGGCAGCATCGCGAATGACTCCGCCCTGCCAAAGCAATGCTCCGTTTTGCCTAAATTTCAAATGATACCTATTTGCATTTGAAATTTATAGTGAAGGCTCTGTATCCACCCCCTAAGCACCCGGACCGCAACCATGGCACACCTCCTCTTATCGACAGGCAATCCTCCTCCGTTTCACTGCACAGCGGGGGCTTGACCATGCGCATGGATTTTCAGACCGAGCATCCGCTGCAGCCACTGTGGCGCCTGGCTGCGATTCCACTGCAAAGCCAGGCGCTGGAGCAAGCGCTGGCGCAGCGGCTGTTTGACCAGCTGCGCGAGCCCGCCAGCGCCCAGGCGGTGGCAGAACGCCTGGGGCTGCATGCAGGGGCCTGTGCCGTCTGGCTGGAGCTGCTGTGGAGCATGGACCTGCTTGACCGCCAGCGTGCAAACCATGCGCAAGGCGATGATCTGTTTGCCAGCTCGGCGCTGGCCCAGCGCTATTTTCTGACGGGCGCAGCCGACTACTGCGCGCAGGCCTGGCAGTACCGGCAACAGGCCTTGTCCGGCCTGGCCAGCCAATGGCCGCAGTGGCTGGCAAAAGGCAGCGTGGCCATGACCGCGCCGCCCGGCAGCTGGGCCCAGGCGGCCCGCGTGCAAATCGGGCAAGAGCAGCGCGCGATCACCGTGCCAGCGATGGCGCATCTGCTGGCGCAACTGGGCCCCCTGCCCGCCACGGGGCGCTTGCTCGATCTGGGCGGAGGCCCCGGCCATATCGGCATGGCGCTGGCCCAGCAGCTACCCCATTGGCAGGGGCTGGTCTGCGATGAACCAGCCACCGCCGCCGTGGCCGCCGAGAACATTGCCAAGGCCGGACTGCAGGGGCGCATGGCTGCGCAAGGCTGCGATGTGCAGCAGCAGGACTACGGCCAGGGCTATGACCTGATCTGGTGTTCTTCCGTGCTGCACTTTCTGCCGGACCCAGCCCAGGCCGTGCACGGCATGTGGCAGGCCTTGAAGCCCGGCGGTCTGCTGCTGCTGGCCCATGCCGAGCGGCCCGATGACCCGGCGATAGCCGCCTGCGTCTGGCCGTTTTACGCCGGCCTGGTGCTGCGCGGCCATTACCTGCCGCGCCCGGGCGATATCGCCCAGCACATGGCAGCAGCTGGCTTTGGCCAGATCCGCGCGCTGGGGCGGCTGGATTTTCCAATGGCGCCCGCCTGGCTGCATGCGGGGCGCAAGCCGGTTTAAAACTCGCTAAATCAAAGCCTTGCAATGCTTTAGCCTCAGCCCGCTAAGGCCATCAGCTGACTGAAACCAGAGGTTTTGCAGATAAGAAAGCCATCCTGTGCAATAATGGAGGGCTTTTATTGCGGAAAGTACGCCCAGTTTACTGGGATGCAAAGGTTGCATCCGGCTTGGCACGGCTCCCGCACTTGACCTAAGGAAGAATCATGAAAGAAGGCATTCACCCAGACTACCGCGAAGTGTTGTTCGTGGACCTGTCCAACGGCTTCAAGTTTGTGACCCGCTCCTGCGTGAACACCAAGGAAACCGAAACCTTCGAAGGCAAGGAATACCCGCTGTTCAAGCTGGATACCTCGTCTGAGTCGCACCCTTTCTACACCGGCACCCAAAAGTCGGTGGACAACATGGGCGGCCGTGTGGAGCGTTTCCGCAACCGTTTCGGCAAGAAGTAATTTGCTTTTGGCAAAAGGGCTTCGGGCTGCAAGGCCTGGCGCCCTTTTTGTCTTGGCAACCCAAAGGCAGTGCGACACCGTACTGCCTTTTTTCATTGACCCGCCTGGTGGACGCGCAGACAATGCGCGGTTCTCCTACATTTCTGGTGCAGGGCCTGATAAGCTGCTGAGCCTTGCTCCCTCTGGTAAGCCTGTGTGAATTTTCCAACCCCAGCCATCGTCTCCCAAGCCGCTGTACGCCCTCTGCCGCGTGCGCTTTTGCTGCTGCTGTGCCTGGCCTATGTGGTGCCCGGCTTTATCGCCCGCGCGCCCTGGAAGACCTTGGACATCACCAGCTATGGCTACGCGCTGGCGCTGGCAGAAGGCCGGACTCCGTGGCTGGCGCCGGAGATCCTGGGCCTGAGCCCGGACACCGAGGGCCTGATTCCCTACTGGCTGGGCGCCTGGGCGATCCAGGCTTTTGGCGACTTCATCTCGCCCGAGCTGGCCAGCCGCCTGCCGTTTGCCGCCCTGCTGTGGCTGGCCTTGATGGCCACCTGGTATGCCGTGTACTACCTGGCGCGCAGCCCGGGCGCCGGCCCCGTCGCCTTTGCCTTTGGCGGCGAAGCCAACGAGATCGACTATGCGCGCGCGATGGCCGATGGCGGCCTGCTTGCGCTGATTGCCTGCCTGGGCCTGGCCCAGCCCTCGCACGAGGCCAGCAGCTATGTGGTGCAGCTGTCGGGCGTGTGCTTTGTGTTCTATGCGGCCGCCTGTATTCCCATCCGCTTTGGCACGCCGCTGTGCATAGGCGCGGTAGGCTTGGTGATGCTGGCGCTGAGCGGCGCGCCCACCTATGCGGTCTGCCTCGGTCTGGGCGTGGCCCTGATCCTGGCGCTTACCCCCGTCGATGCCAAGCTGCGCGCGCGCAGCCTGCAGGCGGCTGGTGCCTTTGCCATCCTGGGCGTGGCCGCCTTGCTGCTGGCTGTCTACCTGCACCAGTGGCAATGGCGCATCCTGCCGGCCGAGCACTTCCGCCAGCTGCGCCCGCTGTTTGAGCTGGTGGTCTGGTATGTGTGGCCGGCCTGGCCGCTGGCGCTGTGGTCGCTGTGGATCTGGCGCCGCCAGGTAGCCGACTGGCGCTTTGTGCACCGCCATTTGTGGCTGCCCATCCTGCTGGGCGCCCTGGCGCTGGTCAACACCGTCATCACCACCCCGTCTGACCGTGCGCTGCTGCTGGGCCTGCCCGCATTTGCCGCGCTGGCCGCCTTTGCGCTGCCCACCTTCCGCCGCGCGATGGCGGCGCTGATCGACTGGTTCACCCTGCTGTTTTTCAGCGCAGCGGCCATCACCATCTGGGTGATCTGGCTGGCGGTCTACACCGGCACGCCGGCCAAGCCGGCCGCCAATGTGGCCCGTATCGCGCCTGATTTTGTCGCGCAGTTTTCGCTGCCGCAGTTTGTCATTGCCGCACTGGCCACCCTGGCCTGGTGCGCGCTGGCCTTTTGGCGCGCACGCCGCAACCGGCCCGAGATCTGGCGCAGCCTGGTGCTGCCAGCGGGCGGCACCGTGCTCAGCTGGATCTTGCTGATGAGCATCTGGATGCCGATGCTGGACTATGGCCGCAGCTACACCGCCCAGGTGCAGGCGCTGGCCAAGGTGCTGCCCGCCCCCGCCTCGGCCGGCTGCGTGGCCGCCTGGGGCCTGAGCCGCTCGCAGATTGTGGCCATGCAGGCCCAGGGCGGCTGGCAGCTCAAGACCTTGACCGACCCGACCAGCGCATCCTGCAACTGGCTGGCCATGCCGCTCGAATCGCAGCGCACCCCGAGCAACGAGGTGCTGGGCCCTGAGTGGAAGCGCCTGGCGGCCGTGGCCCGCCCGACCGACAAGAACGCGGAGATCGTCATCTACCGTCGTCAACCGGGTTGAAGGCGCGTATGCGGGAGATGTTGACGCGCCTGCTGGCAGGCCGCGATATGCGGGTGCTGGCCAAGCATGCGGGCACGGTGTTTGTCGGCCAGATTGCCGTGATGGGCTTTGGCGTGGTCGACACCATCGTCGCCGGCCGCCATGCCGAGGCCTCGCTGGCCGCGCTGTCGGTGGGCTCGGCCATCTTTGTGACCGTCTATGTCTCGCTGATGGGCCTCTTGCAGGCGCTGATGCCGATCTGGTCGGAGATGCACGGCGCGCGCCGCCATGCCGACATTGGCGCCTCGCTGCGCCAGTCCCTCTACATCTGCCTGGCCGCTACCTTGCTGGGCTGGGCCGTGCTGTTCAATCCCGCGCCCATCCTGCGCTGGACCGAGGTGCCGCAGGAGCTGCAGTCGCTGGTCAAAAGCTACCTGGCCATCATCGGCTGGAGCCTGCCGGCCGCGCTGCTGTTCCGCATTTTCAGCACCTTGAGCCAGTCATTGGGCAAACCCAAGATGGTCACCTGGCTGCAGGCCATGTCCCTGCTCGTCAAGCTGCCGCTGTCCATCTGGTTCACCTTTGGCGGCCTGAGCCTGACACCGATGGGCGTGTTGGGCTGCGCCTGGGCCACCTTTGTGGTCAATTTCCTGCTCTGCGGCCTGGGCTGGTGGCTGCTGCGCAGCCAGTCCGTCTATGCGCCAGCCGATATCTGGCGCCGCCTGGAGCGGCCGCACTGGCCCACCTTGGCCCAGTTTGCGCAGCTCGGTGTACCGGCCAGCCTGTCGATCCTGGTCGAGATCACCTCCTTTACCTTGATGGCGCTCTATGTGGCACGCATGGGCACGGCCTCGTCGGCAGCGCACCAGATTGCGGCCAATGTCACTGCGCTGATGTACATGGTGCCGCTGTCGCTGGCCATTGCCACCAGCGCCCGCGCCAGCTACTGGCGCGGCGCGGGTGATGAGACGCGGGCGCGCCAGGTGGTGTTTCTGGGCCTGTTTTCGGCCATGGGCCTGGCTGCCACACTGTCGCTGCTGGTCTGGCTCGCCAAGGGCTGGATTGTGCCGATCTACACCGCTACGCCCGAGGTGGCGGCCATCGCGCTGGGCCTGCTGGGCTGGGTCAGCCTCTACCACCTGGCCGATGCCAGCCAGACCGTATCCATCTTTGTGCTGCGCAGCTACCGCATCACCGTCACGCCCTTGCTGGTGTACTGCAGCCTGCTCTGGGGTGTGGGCCTGTGGGGTGGTTTTCAGTTGGCCTACCACGGCATCGCCGGCCGCCCGGCGATGGATTCCCCCATCGCTTTTTGGATGTGCGCCGCCTATGCGCTGGTGCTGGCGGCGGCCTGCTTTTTGGTCTTGCTGCACCGCGTCACCAAAAACGCGGTGCGGATGAGCGCTTAGACCAGTTCTTCCGTCAGCTGCTGGCGCACGCGCGATGGTGGAAACACCACGCTGAACTCCGACCCCTTGCCGATCGTGCTGCGAATCTGCAGCTGCGCGCCGTGGCGCTGCAGCACATGCTTGACGATGGCCAGACCCAGGCCCGTGCCGCCGGTATCGCGCGAGCGGCTGCGGTCGAGGCGGTAGAAGCGCTCGGTCAGGCGCGGGATATGCTCGGGCGCAATGCCCGGCCCGGTGTCGGTGACGCTGACACGCCCCGAGCCATCGGGCTGGCGCATGAACTGCACACGGATCTCGCCGCCCGCTGGCGTATAGCGCACGGCGTTGTTGACCAGATTGGACAGCGCGCTTTGCAGCTCATTGCCGGCACCGGCCAGCTCGTAGTGACCGGCATCGGCATCCTCTTGCGGAAAGAACAGCTGCAAGGGCTTGTCGCCATCCTTGGCAATCATGCGCGCCAGGCCATGCGCATCTTCTTCGCAGCGCTTGAGCAGGCTGCCCACGCTGACCCATTCATTGAGGCTGGGCGGTGGGTTGCCCTCCAGGCGCGACAAGGTCAGCAGATCGACCACCAGGCCTTGCATGCGGTGGGCCTGGTTGGACATCAGCGCCAGGTACTGGGTGCGCTCCTCGGCGCTCAGCGGCAGGGTCTGCAAGGTTTCGATAAAGCCGGCCAGCACCGTCAGCGGGGTGCGGATCTCGTGCGAGACATTGGCGACGAAGTCGCGCCGCATTGCATCGGCCAGCTCCATCGAGGTGACATCGCGCGAGAGCAGCAGCTTGCGGTTGCCGCCATAGGGGAACATCTGCACCGACATGCGCATCGGGCTGGCCGCGCGCATCACCGGGCTGACCATCACCACATCCTTGCTGAAATTGTTGGCGTTGAAATAGCCGATGAACTCCGGCGCGCGCACCAGGTTGGTGATGACCTGCATATGGTCGCGCTCCAGATTGAAGCCAAAGTGGTCACACGCAGTCTGGTTGCACCACTCGATATGGCTGTGCTCGTCGAGCAGCACCACGCCATTGGGCGAGGCCTGGATGGCCGTCAGCACCTGGTGCAGCCGGTCATCGGACTGCGCCTCGTTCTTTTGCAGCTGGCGCACCAGGCGCCGCGCCCGGTCGGCCGCCTCGCCCCACATGCCCATCAGCTGCGGGGCGCTGTCCGCGTCGCCGTGCCGCAGCCAGCCCACCACCTTGTTGCCGCGCCAGACATCGACGACAAACCAGCACCAGGCCCCGATGATGGCCGCCAACAGTGCGCCGGGCAACTGCCCCAGCCACCAGCCCAGGGCCGCGCCCAGGGCCTGAAAAAACAAAAAACTGACAATGCGAAACAGCATGCAGGCCTAACGCTCAAAAACAAAAAAAGCTGCGACCAGCGCAGCCTACAAAAAAAGAGCAAGCTGCCCGAATGCGGAAGTATCCCCGCATCACAGGCAGGCTGCAAGCTAAGCGCGCTGCAGCGCCTGGGGCTGGCCGGTGATGCGGTAGCCGGCACCACGCACGGTCTCCACCATCACATTGGCAGCGCCCAAGGCCTCGCGCAGACGCTTGACGTGGACGTCCACGGTACGCTCCTCGATGAAGACATGGTCGCCCCAGACCTTGTCGAGCAGCTGCGAGCGCGAGTGCACACGCTCGGCATGCTTCATCAAAAAGTGCAGCAGCTTGAACTCGGTGGGGCCGAGCTTGAGCAGCTCACCCTGGAAGGTCACGCGGTGCGTGGCCGCGTCCAGCACCAGCTCGCCAATCGTCACACTGTCGTTGACCTGCTCGGGAATGCGGCGGCGCAGCACTGCACGGATGCGGGCCAGCAGCTCCTGCGTGGAAAAAGGCTTGGTGATGTAGTCATCGGCACCGGCATCGAGCCCGGCGATCTTGTCGGGCTCATCGCCACGGGCGGTCAGCATGATGATGGGGATGCCCTTGACGCGGGCATCCGCACGCCATTTGCGCGCCAGCGACAGGCCGCTTTGGCCAGGCAGCATCCAGTCCAGCAAGATCACATCGGGCAGCACCGCGTCCAACTCGCGCTGTGCAGCATCACCATCCTCTGCCCAGATCGGCAGGCAGCCGTTGTGTCGCAGGTTCACCGCGATCAGCTCGGCAATCGCGGGCTCGTCTTCGACAATGAGAACGCGTGGCAGTTTTTTCATAACTCAGACTCTACAAAACACTCGATTCGATTTCTTGCATGGTGGTGTGGCGCACATCGATACCCTTGACCAGGTAGATGATGAGCTCGGCAACATTCTTCGAGTGGTCACCGATGCGCTCGATGGCCTTGGCCAGGAACAGCAGGTCCAGGCTCGGCGAGATCTTGCGCGGATCTTCCATCATGTAGGTGATGAGCTTGCGCACAAAACCGTCGAACTCGGCATCGATCAGGTCGTCTTCCTTGAGGATCGACACGGCCGCCGTGGTGTCCAGGCGGGCAAAGGCGTCCAAGGTCTTGCGCAGCAGGCCCGAGGCGAGCTCGGCGGCCACACGCAGGTCCGAGGTCGGCAGCGAGCGGGCGGCGCCGCTGTCGATGATGGAGCCGACCATGCGGGCCATCTTGTGGGCTTCGTCTCCCATGCGCTCCAGGTTGGCCGTGGCCTTGGAAAAAGCTATCAGCAAGCGCAGATCGCGGGCCGTGGGCTGGCGGCGCGCAATGATGGTCGAGAGTTCGTAGTCGATGTCCACTTCCAGCTGGTTGACGCGCTTTTCCTGCTCTTCAACGCGCTCGACGGCCTCGGTGCTGAACTGCGACAGCGCGTAGATGGCCTGCTGGATCTGGGACTCGACCAGGCCGCCCAACTCCATCACCCGCGAGGAGATGCTGTTGAGCTCGCTGTCGAACTGTGATGAGAGATGTTTTTCTGTCATATCAGGCTCTTTTCGTTGTAGTGGTTGGCATGACCGCGCGGCTTAGCCGAAACGACCGGTGATGTAGTCTTCGGTCTCTTTGCGCTGGGGCTTGAAGAACATCTGTTCGGTGGCACCGAACTCCATCAGGCTGCCCAGGTACATGTAGGCGGTGAAATCGCTGCAGCGGGCGGCCTGCTGCATATTGTGGGTCACGATCACCACGGTGTAGTCGTCCTTCAGCTCAGCGATCAGCTCTTCGATCTTGGCCGTGGAGATCGGGTCCAGCGCCGAGCAAGGCTCATCGAGCAGCAGCACTTCGGGCTTGATCGCGATACCGCGGGCAATGCACAGACGCTGCTGCTGACCGCCGGACAGGCCCGAGCCGCTTTGGCCCAGCTTGTCCTTGACTTCGGTCCACAGCGCGGCCTTGCGCAGCGCCCATTCCACGCGCTCTTCCATGTCGCTCTTGCTCAGGTCCTCGAACAGCTTCACGCCAAAGGCGATGTTGTCGTAGATGGACATCGGGAACGGCGTGGGCTTTTGGAAGACCATGCCGACCTTGGCGCGGATCAGGGCCACGTCCTGCTTGCTGGTCAGCAGGTTTTCACCATCCAGACCGATATGGCCTTCGGCGCGCTGCTCGGGGTAGAGCTCGTACATGCGGTTGAAGGTGCGCAGCAAGGTGGACTTGCCGCAGCCCGACGGGCCGATGAAGGCGGTGACCTTGTTTTCCGGGATTTCCAGGTTGATGTTCTTGAGCGCGTGGAACTTGCCGTAGTAGAAGTTCAGGTCGCGCACCGAGATCTTGGAGTTCAGTGCATTGGCGTTAGCCGCATTGGTTTTTGTCAACATAGGGTTCACCTGTGAATACTTATTTTTGGCGCGCCATGCTGCGCGCAAGAATGTTCAGACCCAGCACCGCCAGCGTGATCAGGAAGACACCTGCCCAGGCCAGTTGTTGCCAGTTTTCATAAGGGCTCATCGCAAACTTGAAGATGGTGACCGGCAGGCTCGCCATCGGCTTGGACAAATCGGTGTTCCAGAACTGGTTGTTCAGTGCGGTGAACAGCAGCGGAGCGGTTTCGCCAGCGATACGGGCCACGGCCAGCAGCACACCGGTGATGACACCGGCACGGGCGGCACGCAAGGTCACCATGCTGATCACCTTCCACTTGGGCGTGCCCAGTGCGTAGGCCGCTTCACGCAGGCTCGATGGCACCAGGATCAGCATGTTCTCGGTGGTACGGATGACCACCGGAATCACGATCAGCGCCAGCGCAATGACACCGGCATAGCCCGAGAAGCTCTTGAAGCGGATCACGATCATCGAGTAGACGAACAGACCGATCACGATCGACGGAGCCGACAGCAGAATGTCGTTGACAAAGCGGGTCACCGATGCGAGCCAGCCGGTCTTGTTGTACTCGGCCAGGTAGATACCGGCCATCACACCGATGGGCGTGCCCACGAAGGTGGCCAGGGTCACCATCACCAGCGAGCCCCAGATGGCATTGGCGATACCGCCAATTTCATTGGGAGCCGGGGTCATCTGGGTGACCAGGGCCACGCTCAGACCGCCCACGCCCAGGCGCAGGGTTTCCCACAGAATCCAGATCAGCCAGAACACGCCAAAGGCCATGGCTGCGAGGGACAGGGCAATCGCGACTTGGTTGACGCGGTTGCGTGCACGGTACTTGGCAGCGCGCTGGCTGGCCAGATCGGATGCCTGGATCAAGCTTTCTCCGGTGGTCATGAACGGGCTCCTTCATTCTTTTGCAGGCGGCTCAGCATAAATTTGGAGCAGGCCAGGACGATGAACGTGATGAAAAACAGGGCCAGACCCAGGTAGATCAGCGATGCCTGGTGCAGACCTTCGCCGGCTTCGGCGAACTCATTGGCCAGCGCCGAGGTAATGCTGTTGGCCGCTTCAAAGATGGACAGCGAGTTGAGCTGGTTCATGTTACCGATCACGAAGGTGACGGCCATGGTCTCACCCAGTGCACGGCCCAGACCCAGCATCACGCCACCGAAGACCCCGGTCTTGGTGTAGGGCAGCACGACTTTCCACATCACTTCCCAGGTGGTGGAACCCAGGCCATAGGCCGATTCCTTGAGCAGCGCGGGGGTGACTTCGAACACATCACGCATCACCGATGCGATAAAGGGGATGACCATGATGGCCAGGATCACGCCGGCCGAGAAAATACCGATACCGACGGGTGGGCCGGAGAAGAAGGCTTCCATATAAGGAACGCCTTGAAACAGGCTCTGCAGCGGCTGCTGCACATAGGTGGCCAGCAGGGGGCCAAACACCATCAAGCCCCACATACCGTAGACGATGGACGGCACGGCAGCGAGCAGTTCCACGGCGGTACCCAGCGGGCGCTTGAGCCAGACGGGGGAGAGTTCGGTCAGGAACAGCGCAATGCCAAAGCTCACGGGCACGGCGATCAGCATCGCAATGAACGAGGTGGCCAAGGTGCCATAGATCATCACCAGACCGCCGTAACGGTTCTGGACAGGATCCCACTCGCTGTTGAAGAAAAATCCGATGCCGTATTCACGGATGGCAGGCCAGGCGCCGACGATCAGCGAGCCCATGATGGCCAACAGCAGGGCCAGGGTCAGCACCGCAGCACCGCGCGCGAGGAACGCAAAAAAGCCGTCAGCGACGGAGTTGGAGAGCCAAGGCTTGCGCGTTGGCGGTTGGCTGGATTGCATCTGCGCTTTGCCGGCGGCAACCGTTTTGTTTTGAACAGGAAAGGATGTCGACACGTTTGATTCCATTCAGTGTGGAAAAGGGCCGCTACCCGAGCGGCCCATCATTTTTCGACTTACTTGGCGAACACAGCCTTGCCGCTGCCGTCCTTGATCTCGCCCCAGGACTTGTAGATGATGTCCTTGACGCTGGCTGGCATGGGCACGTAGTCCAGGCCGTCAGCAGTGCCGTCACCGGAGGTGTAAGCCCACTCGAAGAACTTCAGCGAGGTGGTACCCTGGGCTGGCTTTTCCTGCAGCTTGCGCATCAGGATGAAGGTGGCCGAAGTGATGGGCCATGCATCCTTGCCAGGCTGGTTGTTCAGGATCTGGTAGAAGCTCTTGTTCCAGTCAGCACCGGCAGCAGCGGCCTTGAAGTTGGCGCTTTCTGGGCTGACGAAGTTGCCATCGGCGTTTTGCAGCTGGGCGAATACCATCTTGTTTTGCTTGACGTAGGCGTATTCCACGTAGCCGATGGAGTTGGGCAGGCGGCCCACATAAGCGGCCACGCCTTCGTTGCCCTTGCCACCGGCACCGGTAGGCCAGTTCACGGCAGCGCCCTCACCCACTTTTTCCTTCCACTCGGTGTTGACCTTGGAGAGGTAGTTGGTGAAGCCGAAGGTCGTGCCCGAGCCGTCAGCGCGGCGCACGGGAGCGATGGTGGCGTCTGGCAGCGCCACGCCTGGGTTCAGCTTGGTGATCGCGGGGTCATTCCACTTGGTGATCTTGCCCAGGTAGATGTCGCCCAGCACTTGGCCGTTGAGCTTGAGTTGACCGGGGGTGATGCCCTTGATGTTGACCACGGGCACAATGCCGCCGATCACGGTGGGGAACTGCACCAGACCCTTTTGTGCCAGCTCTTCGTCCTTCAAAGGCATGTCGGAGGCACCGAAGTCCACGGTTTTGGCATCGATTTGCTTGATACCGGCGCTCGAACCCACCGATTGGTAGTTGATCTTGACGCCAGTGGCCTTGTTGTAGTCAGCAGCCCACTTGGAATACAGTGGAGCTGGGAAGCTTGCACCGGCACCGGTAGCCTCTTCGGCGTGCACCTGGGCAAACGCACCGGCGGCAACCAGACCAGCTACCAGCACTCGAATCGCGGACACTTTCATGAAAACTCCTGTTGGTGATGAAACGCAATGGAGTGAACTGTAAAAAATGTATATGACACTGGCATGACATTTTTCACCCAATTTGCCTCGTACGGGGGTCGATGTCACACAACAACAGCGCACAGGATTGTCATATTAGATTCACGCGAAAGACTTACTTTTAAAGTTTTGTCAGCATGCCGCTGTATAGCGGAGTCACCTAGAGAGTCAGGTGCTATGCTGCCTGCCTCGACTGCAGAACCGATAGATGACGACACTTATGCTTGATGGCACCTTGCTTGCCGCGGTGGATCTGGGATCCAATAGTTTCCGCCTGGAAGTTGGCCGCTATGCCGCTGGCCATATTGAACGCGTGCAATATTTCAAGGAGATGGTGCGCCAGGGCGCCGGCCTCGATGAGCAAGGCCTGCTGACGGCCGAGGCCATGCAGCGCGGCTGGGACTGCCTGGCCCGCTTTGCCGAGCGCCTGGAGGGCTTTCCTGCCGCCCATGTGCGCGCCGTAGCCACCCAGACCTTGCGCGAAGCGCGCAACAGCGATGTCTTCATCCAGCGCGCCAACCAGATTCTGGGCTACCCGATCAGCATCATCTCCGGGCCGGAAGAAGCGCGCCTGATCTACCAGGGCGCGGCCCACTCGCTGCCCCCGTCGGACGAGCGCCGCCTGGTGGTCGACATCGGCGGCCGCTCCACCGAGCTGATCCTGGGCCAGCGCTACAGCTCGCAGCGCGTGGCCTCCTTCCCCGTGGGCAGCGTGGCCTGGTCGTTGCGTTATTTTCCCCAGGGTGAATTCAGCAAATCGGCGCTGAAAACCGCGCAGATCGCCGCGCAGGCGGTGATGGAAGAAGCAGCCCACCATTTTGTGCCCGGCAGCTGGGACTGCGCCTATGGCACCTCGGGCACGGCCAACGCGATTGCCGATGTGCTGGCGCTGCACGGCGGCCAGCCCGACGTGGTGACGCGCGAGCAGCTGCACTGGCTCTGCGACCAATTGCTGGCTGCCGGCAATGCCAGCGAGCTGCGGCTTGAAGGCCTCAAGGAAGAGCGCCGCGCAGTGATTGGCGGCGGCGTGACCGTGCTGTGCGCAGTGTTTGATCTGCTGCAGATCCAGGAGCTGCGCATTGCCAGCGGCGCGCTGCGCCAGGGCCTGCTGCGCGACATGGTGCAGCACGAGGAATTCAGCGATATCCGCCACCGCACGATCGCCGCGCTCAAGGAGCGCTACCAGGTCGATCGCACGCAAGCGGGCCGCGTGCAGCGCACTGCCGCCACCTTGTACGAGCAGGCACGCCGCTATGCGGGAGCAACCGCGCCGGCCGAGCTGCAGTCGCCCATGCTCGACTGGGCCAGCCAGCTCCATGAGATCGGCTGCCTTATCTCGCACACCGACCACCACCACCACGGCGCCTATGTGCTGGGCCACAGCGATGTGCCCGGCTTTACCCAAACCGAGCTGTCCCACCTGGCAGCCCTGGTGCTGGCGCAGAGGGGCAAGCTGCGCAAGGTCGATGCCTTCTTGCAGGACCGCGATTTTGCGCTGGAGCTGCTGTGCCTGCGCCTCGCGACCCTGCTGTGCCATGCGCGCCGCGACCCGGCGCTCGACCAGATCTGCCTGCGCGACAAGACCGAAAAATGGTCGCTCAAGGTGGCCCCCGGCTGGGCCGAGCAGTTTCCGCAATCGGCCTACCTGCTGGGCGAGGAAGTGCTGGCCTGGCAGAAGACGCCCTACCCCTTCCAGTTCAAGCAGGCGCTGGGCATCACCGCCAAATAAGGCGCTGCACACCCAGGCCGGTGACAGCCTGGGTGTTTTTTCTGCCGAGCCTTAAGCGCCCAGATTCACGGGCGCCACAGCGCCCTTGCCCGAGAACACGCCCGTCAGGTTGCCGATGAACTGCGTCAGGCTCGCCTGGGTGGCCTCTGGCGACCAGCCCGCCACATGGGGCGTGATGAGGATGTTGGGCAGGTCGATCAGCGGCTCGGGGCGATGCGGCTCGCTCTCATAGACATCGATGCCGGCGCCAGCAATGGTGCCGTCCTTCAAGGCCGCAGCCAGCGCCAGTGTGTCCACCACCGAGCCCCGCGCAATATTGATCAGGTAGCCGCTCGGGCCCAGCGCCTGCAGAACCTCGGCATTGACCAGGTGCTTGGTGCCCGGGCCGCCCGGCGTGGCGCAGACCAGGATGTCGGCCCAGCTGGCCAGCGCATGCAGCGAATCGAAATAGCGGTGGCCCACCCCTGCCTTGGGCTGGCGGTTGTGGTAGCCCACCGGCATGTCAAAGCCCTCGGCACGCCTGGCGATCTTCAGGCCGATATGACCCAGGCCCAGAATGCCCAGCTTCTTGCCCGACACGCTGGGCGGATGGGCCAGGCTGTAGCGGTCGACACCGGCGCGGGCCTGCTGGTCCAGGGTGCGGAAATTGCGCATCGACGCCAGAATCAGGCCAAAGCTGTGGTCGGCCACGCTGGTGTCATTGGTGCCCGCCCCGGTCGCCAGCATAATGCCGCGCGCGCGCAGCGCATCCAGCGCCAAGCCTTCATAGCCCGCGCCCAAGGTGCAGGCCAGGCGCAGCTGCGGCATCTGGTCGATTTCTTCGGCCGTCAGGCCAATCGAGCCAATGGTCAACACGGCCTGCGCCTGGGCGCCGTGCGAGGCCACCGCGCTGGCGCGCAGCTCGGGGGTGGGTGCATACACCACCTCAGCATGTGCGCGGATCTGGTCGAGCAGCGGCTCGGCCATGGGGTTGAACACCAGCAAGGTAATCGGCGGTTGTGGGGATTGCGAGAGAGAGCTCACCATAGGTCCTTTGGATAGCAAAAAACACCGCTTGCAGCACAAGCAGTGTTTTGATTATGAGGACTTTCCACTAGGCCTATATGCATCCATTCTGTATGCCTACGTTGCCGCCTTGGAATGGACCCGAGAGGTGAACCGTCACTTGCGCCCGGCGTCCTTCGGAAGCGGATGCACAGCGCTTGCAAGCGGCTTGCGCCATCAACCCAGAAAGTGCTTGCGGTAGCGCGCAGGCAGGCGGTCGAGCTGCATCAGCATCGGCAGATCGGCGGTATTGAAGTCCGGATCCCAGGCCGGCGCACCGATCACCTCGGTGCCCACTCGCAGATAGCCCTTGATCAGCGCAGGCGGCTCCACCTCGACCTGGTCGTTGAGTTGCTCCAGCGGCAGCGGCAGGTGCGGTACGACGCTGTATTCCTGCGAGATCTGGCCCTTGGCCAGCAGCTGGCGCCAGATGCTGGCAGCGGCATCGCCACTGACAATGCCGTTGTGCCACATGGGGATGCTCGCGCAGCCCATCATCACATCGAGCTTGTTGCGCAGCATGAAGCTGGCCAGCGCACCCCACAGCGCCATGATCACCCCGCCCTGGCGGTAGTCCGGATGCACGCAGCTGCGGCCGAGTTCCACCATGCGCGGGCGCAATGCATCAATGGCGCTCAGGTCAAACTCTCCGTCAGAATAGGTGCGACCGGCCCGCAAGGCCTGGGCGGGGGTCAGCAGGCGGTAGGTGCCGATCACCTGCCTGCTCTGGCCCTGGCGCACCAGCAGGTGCTCGCAGTAGTCATCAAAGCCGTCGACATCATGGCCTTCCAGGCTGGTTTGCAGCTGCGCGCCCATCTCGCCGGCAAAAATCTGGTGGCGTAGGCGCTGGGCTTCGCGCACCTCGTCGAGGTGGCAGGCCCAGGAGACCTCGATGTCCAGCGGGTTGGCCGCCGCGGCGGTTGCAGGCAGGGTCGCCTGCGGTTTCGGCGCCGAGGGCGTGACAATGGCGGTCTCGGATGCGCTGAAAAAGCTGTGTTTGTTGTGCATGGCAGAGCTCCTGTAGCGCCCTGCCGCCCTTGCATGGTGCCAGACCGCCGTGCGGCCCCGGCTGCTCGACGGGCTGATACAGAGCGCTTTCAGTGTCCTGCCCGCAGATGACAGCGCCATGTGCAAAACATGACAGTTGCATGAAGCTGTGCGCCTGCAACACCTCCCTCACCACCCGTGGGCCCGGCCGCCCGGCGGCCGCTGCCCATCAGGACTGGCGGGCTACTTCTGCCAGTTGCTCGGCGCAGCGGCTGGCCTGGGCCGCATCAAAGGCCTCGACCATCACGCGCAGCAGCGGCTCGGTGCCGCTGGGCCGGATCAGCACCCGGCCCTGGCCGGCAAAGTCGTCGGTGATGCTGCGCTCCAACTCAAACAGCTTGTTGTTGTTGCGCCAGTCCTGGCCCGGCTGCAACCGCACATTGAGCAGCACCTGCGGGCACAGATCCACGCCATCGAGCTGCTCGGCCACGCTCTGGTTGCGGCTCACGCAGGCTTGCAGCACCTGCAGGGCGCTCACCAGGCCATCGCCGGTGGTGTGCTTGTCCAGCGCCAGCAGGTGGCCCGAGCTCTCACCGCCCAGCACCCAGTTGCGGCGCTGCAGCTCTTCGAGCACATAACGGTCACCGACCTTGGCACGCACCAGCTCCACGCCCTGCTTTTGCAAGGCGGTTTCCACCGCCAGGTTGGTCATCAAGGTGCCCACGACACCTGGCAGCTTCTTGCCCCGGCGCAGGCGGTCCATGGCCATCAGGTAGAGCAACTCATCGCCGTTGTAGAGCCGGCCCTTGGCATCGACCAGTTGCAGCCGATCGGCATCGCCATCGAGTGCCACGCCCAGATCGGCGCCATTGGAGCGCACCGAGCGCACCAGCGCATCGGGATGGGTAGCCCCCACATCCTGGTTGATGTTGAGGCCGTCCGGATTGCAGCCAATGGTGATGACCTCGGCGCCCAGCTCATGGAAGACCTTGGGCGCAATATGGTAGGCCGCGCCGTGGGCCGCATCGACCACGATCTTGAGGCCGCGCAAGGTCAGCCGGTGGTCAAAGGTGCTCTTGCAAAATTCGATATAGCGGCCTGCAGCATCATCGAGGCGGCGGGCCTTGCCCAGCGCTGCGGAGGGCACCCAGTCAAAGCCCTCCATCAGCGCCGCTTCCACCGACTCTTCCCAGCTGTCGGGCAGCTTGGCGCCTTCGGCGCTGAAGAACTTAATGCCGTTGTCGTCAAAGGGGTTGTGGCTGGCGCTGATGACCACACCCAGGCTGGCGCGCTGGGCGCGCGTGAGGTAGGCCACGCCCGGGGTCGGCAACGGGCCCAGCAGCACCACATCGACACCAGCCGAATTGAGACCCGACTCCAGCGCGCTCTCGAGCATATAGCCCGAGATGCGCGTGTCCTTGCCGATCAGCACCGTCGGGCGCTCCTGCTCGCGGCGCAGCACCCGGCCCACGGCATGGCCCAGGCGCAGCACAAAGTCAGGGGTGATCGGTGGCTTGCCTACCGTGCCACGGATGCCATCGGTTCCAAAATACTGTCGTGCCATAGTGTTCTTGCTTGTTGGGGGCCTGAGAGAAAGTGAAAAAGCGCCATCGGTGGTGTATGGCGCAGTAGCAGTGTAGCGCCTGACCAACGATGCCAGGCGCAAACCGCGTCAGCCTTGGGTATCCAAAGATTGCGGGGCGCGCATCGCCTGCAGCACGGCCAGCGCATCGCAGGTCTCGCGCACATCGTGCACGCGCACAATGGCCGCGCCATGCTCTACCGACAGCAGGGCCGCCGCAATGCTGGCGGGCATGCGCTCGGCCACCACCCGCCCTGTCACCTTGCCCAGCGAGCCCTTGCGCGACCAGCCCGCCAGCAGCGGGTAGCCGGCCGCAGCCAGCCGGGGCTGCTGCTGCAGCAGCGCAAAGTTCTGGCCCGGGCTTTTGCCAAAGCCAGTGCCGGCATCCCAGACGATGCGTTCGGTCTGCACACCCAGCGCCTCCAGGCTGCGGGTATGGGTCTGCAAAAAGTCCAGCACCTCGGCCGCCACGTCGCCCCGAGCGGCCATGTGCTCCTGGTGCATGGTCTGCGGATCGGCATGCATGTGCATCAGGCAGACGCCGCATTGCGGGTGGGCCGCCACCACCGCCTGCGCGCCTGGCTGGCGCAACGCCCAGATGTCGTTGATGATGTCCGCGCCCAGATCCAGCACCGCCTGCATCACCTCGGGCTTGTAGGTATCGACCGAGATCGGCACCTGCAAGGCCACCGCAGCCTTGACCACCGGCAGCACCCGGCGCAACTCTTCGTCCAGCGGCACCGCAGGGCTGCCCGGGCGGGTGGATTCGCCACCAATGTCCAGGATATGCGCGCCATCGGCCAGCAGCTTTTCCGCATGGATCATCGCGGCCGAGACGCCCTCGTGGCTGCCGCCGTCCGAGAACGAGTCCGGCGTGACATTGACGATGCCCATCACTTGCGGCGCAGTCAGGTCAATACGAAAGCGGGTGGTTTGCCAGTGGCGCATCAGAGGTGTCCTTTAAAAATAAGAAAAGCGCTCGGGCAGAGCGCTTTTCGCCAGGGTCTGTCGTGATCAGACCGGGGTGTGTGCCGGCTCCGTCACCACGGTGGGGCTGCCGCCTGCGCCGCCGTCATTGCTGCTCGACGGTGGGTTGCGTGGCGTCCAGTCCTTGGGCGGGCGCGGTGCCTTGCCCGCCATGATGTCGTCCAGCTGCTCGGCATCGATGGTTTCCCACTCCAGCATGGCCTTGGCCATCGCATGCATCTTGTCGCTGTGCTCTTCGATCAGGCGGCGTGCCAGACCATATTGCTCATCGATGATGCGGCGCACTTCGGCGTCCACCTTCTGCATGGTCTCTTCGCTGATGTTGCTGGGCTTGCTCATCGAGCGGCCCAGGAAGGGCTCGCCTTCCTGCTCGGCGTAGACCATCGGGCCCAGCGCATCGGTCATGCCGTAGCGGGTCACCATGTCGCGCGCCAGCTGGGTGGCCTTGTTGAAGTCGTCCGATGCACCCGTGGTCATCTGGTTCATGAACACTTCTTCAGCAATCCGGCCGCCAAACAGCATCGCGATACGGCTCAGTGCCCATTCCTTGTCGTAACCGTAGCGGTCCTTCTCGGGCAGCGTGAAGGTCACGCCCAGCGCACGGCCACGCGGCACGATGGTGACCTTGTGCACCGGGTCGCACTTGGGCAGCAGCTTGCCGATCAGCGCGTGGCCGGCTTCGTGGTAGGCGGTGTTCTTCAGCTCTTCGGGGTCCATCACCGCAGACTTGCGCTCGGGGCCCATGAAGATCTTGTCCTTGGCCTTTTCGAAGTCCTGCATCTCCACGGTGCGCGCATTGCGGCGTGCGGCCATCAGCGCAGCTTCGTTGCAGAGGTTGGCCAGATCGGCACCGGACATGCCGGGCGTGCCACGGGCGATGATGTTGGGGTTCACATCCTGGCCCACCGGGATCTTGCGCATGTGCACATTCAGGATCTGTTCGCGGCCACGCACATCGGGCAGGGTCACGTAGACCTGGCGGTCAAAACGGCCTGGGCGCAGCAAGGCGGCATCGAGAATGTCGGGGCGGTTGGTGGCAGCCACCACGATCACGCCCATATTGGTCTCGAAACCGTCCATCTCGACCAGCATCTGGTTCAGGGTCTGCTCGCGCTCGTCGTTGCCACCGCCCATGCCGGCGCCACGCTGGCGGCCGACGGCGTCGATTTCGTCGATGAAGATGATGCAAGGCGCATTCTTCTTGGCGTTCTCGAACATGTCGCGCACGCGGGCCGCGCCCACGCCGACAAACATTTCGACGAAGTCCGAACCCGAGATCGAGAAGAACGGCACCTTGGCTTCGCCGGCAATGGACTTGGCCAGCAAGGTCTTACCGGTACCGGGAGGGCCGACCAGCAGCAGACCACGGGGAATGCGGCCGCCGAGCTTTTGGAACTTGTTGGGGTCTTTGAGGAAGTCGACGACTTCCTTGACTTCTTCCTTGGCCTCGTCACAACCGGCCACATCGGCAAAGGTGACGCTGTTGTTGTTTTCGTCGAGCATGCGCGCCTTGGACTTGCCAAAGCTGAACGCACCGCCCTTGCCTCCGCCTTGCATCTGGCGCATGAAGTAGACCCAGACGCCGATCAGCAGCAGCATCGGGCCCCAGCTGATCAGCAGGCTCATCAGCAGGGAGCCTTCCTCGCGCTCCTTCACGTCAAACTTGACGTTGTTGTTGATCAGGTCGCCAATCAGGCCACGGTCCATGTAGGTCGCCGTGGTCTGGAGCTTGCGATCGTCGCCCGTGGTCGCCGTGATCACCGTGCCGGCAGGGCTTTCCTGCAGGGTCGCAGTCTTGATGCGGCCATTGCGGACATCTTGCAAAAACTCGGAATACGGGATCTTGTTCGCGCTGGCGCCTGCACGGTTGTCCAATTGCTTGAACACGGTGAACAGCACCATGGCAATGACAAGCCATACGGCGATCTTAGAAAACCACTGATTGTTCAAGGGGGCTCCAGTAGTAGGAAATCGGGAAAGACACAGAATCTGTTATGTCAGATATGCACTATTTTAGGACTTTCAAGGGTCAATGCTTGCGCTTTCCCCTTGGTGGCACGCAGGATTGCTCAGTAAAGCCTATTGTCTCAGTGTTTCAGCGTCTTCTGTGCATGCCGCACTAAAGCAGGCAGTTTGCCAAGGGTGCTCAGCGCTGCGCCTCGGGCTTGAGGCGCATGCCGATCAAATAGGTTTCCGAGGATTTATCGCGCGAGGCCTTGGGTTTGTAAGGCTTGACCACCTGGAAGGTCTGCCTGAACAAATCCACCAGTTGCGAGTAACCACTGCCGTGGAACAGCTTGACCACCAAGGTGCCCTCGGGCTTCATGTGCTGGCAGGTAAAGTCCACGGCCAGCTCGATCAGATGCGAAATACGGGCGGCATCCACGTTCTCCACCCCCGACAGGTTGGGCGCCATGTCCGAGATCACCACATCGACGCGGCGCTTGGCCAAGGTTTTCTCCAGCTGGTCCAGCACTTCCTGCTCGCGGAAATCGCCCAGGATGAAGTCCACGCCCTCGATGGGCTCCATCGGCAGCATATCCAGCCCGATGATGGCGCCATTGAGCTCGCCCACCGCAGCGCCCTCGGGCGAGAGGCGGCGGCGCACATACTGGCTCCAGGCGCCAGGCGTGGAGCCCAGATCGACCACCACATCGCCCGGCCGGATCAGCTTGAAATGCTCATCGATTTCCTTGAGCTTGTAGACCGCACGGGCGCGGTAGCCGTCTTTTTGCGCGGCCCGCACATAGGGGTCGTTGATGTGCTGATTGAGCCAAGTCTTGTTGACCTTCTTGGTTTTAGTACTTACTTTCATGTTTTCTTCCCGGAGCCCCGATAATACGGGCTATGCCCCAAATACAACTCACTCCCGCCCAACGTCGCGAGCACCGCGCCGAAGCCCACCACCTCGACCCCGTGGTTCTGATTGGCGGTGACGGCTTGACCGAAGCCGTCGAAAAAGAGGTCGACCTGGCCCTGAATGCCCATGGCCTGATCAAAATCCGTGTTTTCTCCGATGACCGCGCCAACCGCGAAGCCATCTTCCTGAAGCTGACCGACTCGCTCAATGCAGCGCCTATCCAGCACATCGGCAAGCTGCTGGTCCTGTGGCGCCCGATGCCCGAGAAGGAAAAGCAACTCGACGAAGACCGCAAGGCCGGTCCGCGCGAAGTCAAGGTGCTCAAGTTCAGCAAGAACGTCTGGCAAAAGCCCGAAGTCAAGCAGATCCGCATCCTGGGTAACCAGCGCCTGACGGCCGGCGGCCAGGTCAAGCGCGCCAAGCCCAAGCAAAAGTCGATCAAAAAGCAGCAGGGCAGCTAGTGTGACCGATCGCCACATCCTTTGCATGAAATGGGGTACCAAATATGGCCCCGACTATGTCAATCGGCTGTACGCCATGGTTCGCCGCCATCTGAGTGGCGATTTTCGCTTTGTCTGCCTGACCGACGACACGCAAGGGATTCGCAGCGAAGTGGAATGCCACCCGATTCCGGACCTGAACATCCATCTGGCCCCCGGCCAGCGGGATGGCGCCTGGAAAAAGCTCACCACCTTCGAGCAGGACCTGTATGGTCTGCAAGGCCAGGCGCTATTCCTGGACCTGGATGTGGTGATCGTCGGCAGCATCGATGAGTTCTTCACCCTGCCGGGTGAATTTCGCATCATCCATGACTACCCGCGTTTTTGGCGCTTTGGCGAGCGCATTGTCGGCAACTCCTCGGTCTACCGCTTCACCTTGGGCGCCCATGCCGATGTGCTGGCCAACTTCCGTGCCAACACCGAGCAGCTGCGCGCCCAGTACCGCAATGAGCAGGAGTACCTGTCGCATTTTCTGCACCAGCAGGGCAAGCTCGATTACTGGCCGGCTGCCTGGTGCCCGAGCTTCAAGTACTACTGCATCCCCACCTGGCCGAGCAACTACTGGAAGGAGCCGGTGCCGCCCGCCGATGCGCGCATCGTCATCTTCCACGGTGAGGTCAACCCGCCCGACGCGCTGCAAGGCCTGCGCAACAAGCGCTTCCACCATATCCAGCCGGCCCGCTGGATTGAAAAGGCCTGGGGCTAAGCCGCCCTGCGCATAAAAAACCAAAGGCGTTGATCCCTGCGATCAACGCCTTTTTTGTGGCCCGCAGCGGGCTTTGGCGCAGCAGGTTTAGCGCTGGTCAGCTGCCACCAGCGCATGGCCCTGCATGCGCGTCAAGATCGCCAGCGGGCTTGCATCGGGGTTGTATTCCTTGCCCGGGGGCAGGAAGAAAGTCTGCTCCAGCATGTACTGGCCCGACATCACCGCATGCACCGCCTGGTCCGAAAAGCAGACCCAGCTGGAGCCGGCAGCAAAGGGCACGGTCTCCTGCGGCGCATTGCGCTGGTAGTCCATGTCGCCCTTCATGCCATCGTGCAGCTGCAGCATCAGGTGGTCGTATTCGCTGCGAAGCGACTTGGTCACATGCAGCATCGCCAAGACCTTGGCCTGCCAGGCCACATAGGGCTTGGCGCGTGGCAAGAACTTGCGCGCCACATCCTCGAAAGGCTCACCCACACGCCAGACCCGGGGCTGGCCATCGGGATTGACATTGCTGAACACGCGCAGGATGCGCTCGCCGTAGTTGGGCCGCGAGGGAAAGGCGTCGACATGCATGCGCTTGTCGTCGGCACGCCAGGACTGGGCACGGGTCTCGACCTGTGAGGGCCGGTAGCTCGTGGGCGCCATGCGCACCAGCGGCATGTAGTCGGGGAACAGACCGGCAATCAGCGCGGTGGCCTGCGCGCGAAAACGCGTGACCATGGCCGCCACGGCAGCCTGCGTGGCGGCATCACCGGCCACGCCCTTGATGCTGCCATCCACATTCAGGCTGATGTTGCGCGACTTGGGGTCGCGCACATCGGGGCGCAGCAGCGTCTTTTCCTGCTCGGAGAGCGCAAACGCGAGTTGGGGGAAATACAGCACCTTGCCCGATTCAACGGCGGCCGTCCATTCCGGACGGCCCGGTGTGTTGCGCCAGTCATTGGCGTCGATGGAAACGATGGGAGATTGCATGGCCCGCCCAGTGTAGCGCGGCGGCGGGCGATTGCCTTGGGCCAGATCAAGCCCGTGGTGCGGGTGCGGATGTCCGCCACAGCACAAGGGCCGCGCACAGCCACTGCAGCGCATACAGCAAGGTGCCCAGGCCGTGCCAGAGCTTGAGGTTCTCGCGCTGCACGATCTTGGGCGAGATGCCGTACTGCACGACCAGCGCCATCAGCATGCCGGCCAGCACAAAGCCCAGTGCCGCGCGCGCCCAGGGCTCGATGGTGTTGCTGGCCTTGTCCTTGGCCAGCACCAGCAGCACCAGGCCGCAGGCCAGCGACACCCAGGTCTGCGCTGCAAACAGCTTGGCGGCCATGAAGCCCGCCATCGATGCCTGCGGCAGGTTGGCAAACAGCATCGGCACGGCCATGAAGCCGATGGCCGACAGGCTGCCCCACCACAGGGCGGCTGCGAAAACGGGCAGACGGTTTTTCATCGCGGGCTCGGTGCGCAGTGGCCGATGGCTTTAGAGATAGCGCACGGCCACGACTTCGTAGCGGCGCTCGCCACCGGGGGCCTGCACAACGGCGGTGTCGCCCTCTTCCTTGCCGATCAGCGCACGGGCAATCGGGCTGGAGACATTGATCAGGCCCTGCTTGAGGTCGGCCTCGTCTTCGCCGACGATCTGGTAGGTCACCGGATCGCCGCTGTCCTCATCGGCCAGGTCCACGGTCGCACCAAACACCACCTTGCCGCCCGCGTCGAGCTGCGAGGGGTCGATGATCTGGGCGGCCGACAGCTTGGCCTCCACTTCCTGGATACGGCCTTCGATAAAGCCTTGGCGGTCTTTGGCCGCATCGTATTCGGCGTTTTCGCTCAGATCGCCATGCGAGCGAGCTTCCGCAATGGCCGCGATGACGCCGGGACGATCCACGGTCTTGAGGCGTTGCAGCTCTTCTTTGAGCTTTTCTGCACCGCGCTTGGTAATGGGGATAGTGGCCATCTCGGTCTCCACAAACAGTCGCGATGCCAGCGCTGTGGCTGGCATCTGATAGACATCATCCGCCTGCTATGCGGCGGGGGTTCAAAAGCAAACCGCCGCGCTGGGGAGCGCGGCGGTTGCGAGGCAGTCTCTATTATGCCGATTTTTGAGCCTTGCAACAAAAATCGGCCAACGGCGATGCGATCAGTGCTGCAAGCTGGCGTGCAGCTCCTGCACCGAGTACACCTCCAGGTCATCCATGTTGCGCAGGCCTTCGACAGCGGCCTCGGCACCAAAGATGGTCGTGAAGGTGGTCACGCGGGCGAGCAAAGCGCTGGTGCGGATCGCACGCGAGTCGGCAATGGCGTTGCGGCGCTCTTCCACGGTGTTGATGACCATCGCAATTTCATTGTTCTTGATCATGTCCACGATGTGGGGGCGGCCCTCGGTCACCTTGTTGACCGTTTGCACCTCGATACCGGCATCGGCAATCGCAGCCGCAGTGCCACGGGTGGCGCAGAGCTGGAAGCCCATGCTCGCCAGCTCCTTGGCAATCTGCACGGCGCGTGGCTTGTCGGCGTTCTTCACGGTCAGGAACACCTTGCCCGAGCGGGGCAGCTTGGTGCCTGCACCCAGTTGGCTCTTGACATAGGCTTCGCCAAAGGTCTTGCCCACACCCATCACCTCACCGGTGGACTTCATCTCGGGGCCGAGGATGGTGTCCACACCGGGGAACTTGACAAACGGGAACACGGCTTCCTTGACGCTGAAGTACGGTGGCGTCACTTCCTGGGTGATGCCCTGCTCTTCGAGCGTGTCGCCCACCATGCAGCGTGCGGCCACCTTGGCCAGCTGGATGCCGGTGGCCTTGGAGACAAAAGGCACCGTGCGCGATGCACGAGGATTCACTTCCAGCACATAGATGATGTCCTTGCCGTCGCGCTCCTGGATCGCGAACTGCACATTCATCAGGCCCACCACGTTCAGGCCTTCGGCCATGGCCGCGGTTTGGCGCTTGATCTCGTCGACCGTCGCCTTGCTCAGGTAGTAAGGCGGCAGCGAGCAGGCCGAGTCACCGGAGTGCACGCCCGCTTGCTCGATGTGCTCCATCACGCCGCCGATGAACACCTTGCCGGTGCGGTCACGCACGCAGTCCACATCGCACTCGATGGCGTTGGACAGGAAGTGGTCCAGCAGCACGGGCGAGTCGTTGGAGACCTTGACCGCTTCACGCATGTAGCGCTCCAGATCACGCTCTTCGTGCACGATCTCCATCGCGCGGCCGCCCAGCACGTAGCTGGGACGCACCACCAGCGGGTAGCCCAGCTCGCGGGCGTGCTCCATCGCCTGCGCCTCGGTACGCGCGGTGGCGTTGGGCGGTTGGCGCAGGTTCAGCGTCTGCAGCATCTGCTGGAAACGCTCACGGTCTTCGGCCGCGTCGATCATGTCCGGCGTGGTGCCGACGATCGGCACACCGGCCTCTTCCAGCGCCAGCGCCAGCTTCAACGGGGTCTGGCCACCGTACTGCACGATCACGCCCACCGGCTTTTCAACGGCCACGATTTCCAGCACGTCTTCCAGAGTCACCGGCTCGAAGTACAGGCGGTCCGAGGTGTCGTAGTCGGTCGAGACGGTTTCGGGGTTGCAGTTGACCATGATGGTTTCATAACCATCTTCGCGCATCG
The DNA here is from genome assembly GCF_037479395.1 of Comamonas sp. MYb21. Lineage (NCBI taxonomy): Bacteria > Pseudomonadati > Pseudomonadota > Betaproteobacteria > Burkholderiales > Comamonadaceae > Comamonas > Comamonas sp. MYb21. Next base: position 218,203 of record NZ_JBBGZC010000008.1, read on the forward strand.
CCAGCGCCGCGTGCACGCAGCAGTAGTCGAACTCGATACCCTGGCCAATGCGGTTGGGGCCGCCGCCGAGCACCATGATTTTTTTCTTGTCGCTGGGCTGGGCTTCGCACTCTTCGTCGTAGGTCGAGTACATATAGGCCGTGTTGGTCGAGAACTCGGCCGCGCAGGTATCGACGCGCTTGAACACGGGGCACACATTCAGCGCATGGCGCGCTTCGCGCACGGCCTTGTCGCTCGTGTGCAGCAGCTTGGCCAGGCGGCGGTCCGAAAAGCCCTTTTGCTTGAGGCTGCGCAGATCATCGGCCGACAGTGCGGCCAGCGCCTTGTCATCGCCCTGGGCTTCGGTGTGCTTGTCCAGTGCCAGTTCCAGCTTGACGATCTCTTCGATCTGCACCAGGAACCACTTGTCGATCTTGGTGATGTTGTGCACTTCATCGAGCGACCAGCCGGCGGCAAAGGCATCGCCCACATACCAGATGCGGTCGGGACCGGGCTCGCCCAGTTCCTTTTCCAGAATCTCGCGGTCCTGGGTCTTTTCGTTCATGCCGTCCACGCCCACTTCCAGGCCGCGCAGCGCTTTCTGGAACGACTCCTGGAAGGTACGACCCATGGCCATCACTTCACCCACGGACTTCATCTGCGTGGTCAGGCGGTTGTCGGCCGTCGGGAACTTCTCGAAGGCGAAACGCGGGATCTTGGTGACCACGTAGTCGATGGTCGGCTCGAACGACGCGGGGGTCTTGCCACCGGTGATGTCGTTCTTCAACTCGTCCAAGGTGAAGCCCACGGCCAGCTTGGCGGCGATCTTGGCAATCGGGAAACCCGTGGCCTTGGAGGCCAGTGCCGACGAACGCGAGACGCGAGGGTTCATCTCGATGACGACCATGCGGCCGTCCTTGGGGTTGATCGAGAACTGCACATTGGAGCCACCGGTGTCCACACCGATCTCGCGCAGCACGGCCAGCGAGGCATTGCGCAGGATCTGGTATTCCTTGTCGGTCAGGGTCTGGGCAGGGGCCACGGTGATCGAGTCACCGGTGTGCACGCCCATCGGGTCCAGGTTCTCGATCGAGCAGACGATGATGCAGTTGTCGGCGGTGTCGCGCACCACTTCCATCTCGTACTCTTTCCAGCCCAGCAGAGACTCTTCGATCAGCAGCTCGTTGGTGGGCGATGCCTCCAGACCGCGCTTGCAGATGACTTCGAACTCTTCGGGGTTGTAGGCAATGCCGCCGCCGGTGCCGCCCAGGGTGAAGCTGGGGCGGATCACGGTGGGGAAGCCCACCTGGCGCTGCACATCCCAGGCCTCTTCCATGCTGTGCGCAATGCCCGAGCGGGCCGAACCCAGCCCGATCTTGGTCATCGCGTCCTTGAACTTGAGACGGTCTTCGGCCTTGTCGATGGCTTCGGGCTTGGCGCCGATCAGCTCGACCTTGTACTTGTCGAGCACGCCGTTCTTCCACAGGTCCAGCGCGCAGTTCAGCGCGGTCTGGCCACCCATGGTTGGCAGGATGGCATCGGGGCGCTCCTTGGCGATGATCTTCTCGACCGTCTGCCAGGTGATGGGCTCGATATAGGTGACATCGGCTGTGGCCGGGTCGGTCATGATCGTCGCAGGGTTGCTGTTGATCAGGATGACCTTGTAGCCCTCCTCGCGCAGCGCCTTGCAGGCTTGCACGCCGGAGTAGTCGAATTCGCAGGCCTGGCCGATGATGATCGGGCCAGCGCCAATGATGAGAATGCTTTTGAGATCGGTGCGTTTAGACATGAGGCTCGCCTTGCAGTCGCGCGCGCTGGCTGGCTACCCTGGTAGGCAGCCGCCCAGCGCTGGGTTTATACGCGGTCGGTATCTAATTTGTTCAAAATGGCCAGGACACGGGCCTCGGGCAGGCTCTTTTGCATCAGCTGCAGCAGGCCATCCCCTTGCACCATGGGGCGCAGAACCTGCGCCTCGGCTTCGTAGAACTTGGCGTCCCACTCGGCCATCACCTGGTCGAATTCCTCGTCCGTCATGGTCTTGCACTTGGACACGATGGTCACCAGCGGCAAGGCCTTGTTGTCGAGGAACGATTTCTTGTAGGGCTTTTGCTGCCAGCGCGCCATGAACCATTCCTTGTGCTCGGCAGGCAAGGTCATGATGCGTTTGCTGATCGCTTTCTCTAAGGTGGCGACAGGAAAAGAAAACAGTTTCACGGCAGCAGATTCCTTGGGTTCATCGTGTGCAGGTTCGGGCGCGGGCAACAGGCGCTTGGCATCAGGCCTTCTTGTGCTCGCGCATCAGGTTCACAAAACGGTCGAACAGGTACGACACGTCATGCGGGCCTGGCGAGGCTTCGGGGTGGCCCTGGAAGCAGAAGGCCGGGCGGTCGGTGCGCTCCATGCCTTGCAAGGTGCCATCGAACAGGCTCACATGCGTGGCACGGGTGTTGGCCGGCAGGGTGTCCAGGTCCACGGCAAAGCCATGGTTCTGGCTGGTGATGCAGACGCGGCCCGAGTCCAGATCCTTGACCGGATGGTTGGCACCGTGGTGGCTGTTTTGCATCTTGAAGGTCTTGGCACCGCAGGCCAGCGCCATGATCTGGTGGCCCAGGCAGATACCAAAGGTCGGCACGCCACTGTCCATGATGGTGCGCGCAGCGTCGATCGCGTAGTCGCAGGGCTCCGGGTCGCCAGGGCCGTTGGACAGGAAGACGCCATCGGGCTGGTACTTGAGCACTTCGGCCGCAGGCGTCTGGGCGGGCACCACCGTCACGCGGCAGCCGCGCTCAGCCAGCATGCGCAGGATGTTCTTCTTGACGCCATAGTCATAGGCGACCACGTGGAAGGCATGGTCCTGCAGCTTGCCGTAGCCGGGCGTGCCATCGGCGCGCGCCAGTTGCCACTCGGTCTGCACCCATTCGTAGGACTGCGAGACGCTGACCACCTTGGCCAGGTCCAGACCCTTCATGCTGGGCGCGGCCTGGGCGGCGGCGATGGCTTCGTCGATGCGCGCCTGCGAGACCTGCTCGCCAGCAGCCAGACCGACGATGGCGCCGTTTTGCGCACCCTTGTCGCGCAGCAGGCGGGTGAGCTTGCGGGTATCGATGTTGGCGATGGAGACCGTCTTGCTGCGGACCAGGTATTCCGACAAGGTTTCCGTGCTTCGGAAATTGCTGGCCAGCAGGGGCAGATTCTTGATGATCAGGCCAGCAGCAAAGACTTTGTCGGACTCAATATCTTCCGCATTGATCCCGTAGTTACCGATGTGCGGATACGTGAGTGTCACGATCTGCTGGCAGTAGCTGGGGTCGGTGAGGATTTCCTGGTAACCGGTCATCGCGGTGTTGAACACCACTTCGCCGGTCGTGGTGCCTTGCGCACCGATTGAGTTGCCAATAAAGACCGTGCCGTCTGCGAGCGCCAGGATGGCGGGAGGAAACGCGCTCTGTTGAGACAAAAACACTGGGTTCTCCGGATGGTTACGGGTCGCCCGGAGTCTGTGGTGTCCCTGAGGATCACCGCGAAGACTGTGCTTATGAGAGATTGCTTTGAGTGCAGCCGGGCGACGTGATTACTTGAAAGCCACCCATTGTAGCGTGCAAGCTGCAATCTGAGTGGAGGCAGGGGATGATTTGAGGGTCAAATCGCTAAAAATTACACACTCTGCGCAGAAGTGCACCAACGCAGAGCGTAGTTGCAACAGCAAATTTACGCAATGCGCATACTCGTTATTACTGGCAGAGCCTACCCCAGTGCCCGCCGCAGCCGCATCAATCGGCGCGGCCTGCCGCACTGGCATGCAGGCAAATGGCCGCTGCCGCGCCCACATTGAGCGACTCCTCGCCCCCAGGCTGGGTGATGCGGATGTGCTGGTGGGCCACCGCCTGCAAGGGCTCGGACACGCCCTGCCCCTCATGGCCCATGACCCAGGTGCAAGGCCAGGGCAAGGCGGCGCGGTGCAGCCAGTCACCCTGGTGCGAGCTGGTGACCAGCAGCGGCTGCTGCAAGGCCAGCACATCGTCCTGCGAGGCATTCTCGACCAGGTGCAGCGCAAAATGCGCACCCATGCCGGCGCGCAGCACCTTGCCGCTCCACAGCGCAGCCGATCCCTTGAGCGCAATCACCTGGCCAAAACCAAAGGCCGAGGCACTGCGCAAGATGGAGCCCACATTGCCGGCATCCTGCACACGGTCAAGCACCACGGCCGCCACGCCGGGCTGGATACCCGCCTGCTGCAGCGGCAGGTCCATCAAAAAGCCAAAAGGCGCAGGCGATGGCAGCGGGCTGAGGCTGGCCAACAAGGCCGTGTCGATGACGATGTTGCGAGCGGCCGCATGGGCATAGACGTTCTCGGGCGACTGCCAGAATTTTTCGGAGAACACGGCCACTGCCGGCTTGACGCCACGCGTCAGCGCTGCGCGGCAGAGGTGGTCGCCCTCGATCCAGTAGCGCCCCTGCTTGCGGTAGGCCGCACCCTCTTCCATCAAACGGCGCAAATCCTTGACCAAGGCATTGTCACGCGACTGGATAAAAACGGGAGGATGCGCAGCAGGGGACACAGATGATTCCTTTGCGCAGGCTTGGCGCCTGCAAACAGCGAGGGCGGAGGTTTAGGCGCCCGTCTTGACCAAGGCCATTGCCTGGGCCACCGGAGAGAACGAGCGCCGGTGCTCCGGGCAGGCGCCAAAGCTCTGCAGCGCCGCCAGGTGCACAGCGGTGCCATAGCCCTTGTGCGCGGCAAAGCCGTACTGCGGGTAGAGCCGGTCGATGTCCTGGCACCAGCGGTCCCGGTGCACCTTGGCCAGGATCGATGCGGCCGAGATGGCCTGCACCAGCGCATCGCCTTTGACGATGGCCTCGGCCGGCATCTCCAGGCGCGGAATGCGGTTGCCATCGACCAGCACGCGCACGGGCTTGAGGCGCAGGCCATTGACCGCACGCTGCATGGCCAGCATCGTGGCTTGCAGGATATTGAGGCCATCGACCTCTTCGACGGAGGCCTGCGCAATCGAGCAGCACAGCGCCTTGCCGCAGATCTCGTCATAGAGGCGCTCGCGGGCGCGCGCCGTGAGCTTCTTCGAATCAGCCAGCCCGGCAATGGGCGAGCGCTCATCCAGAATGACCGCTGCCGCCACCACCGGGCCCGCCAAGGGGCCCCGCCCTGCCTCATCCACACCCGCAACCAAGCCCGGCGGATGCCAAGGCAAGGAGGCCTGGTCAGGCAGAGAGAATTTTTTGGATGGCATCGGCAGCAAGCTTTGGGGTATCCCTGCGCAGTTCCAGGTGCAGGTCATGAAAACGCTGCTCCAACTGGGCCAGGCGTGCTGGATCAAGGCGTGGCGCGTCCAACCATTGCGCCACTGCCTCGGCCAAGGCCTCGGGCGTCGCCGCCTCTTGCAGGAGCTCGGGCACGACAAAGTCTTGGCACAGGATATTGGGCAGGCCCACCCAGGGCTGCAGCTGCTTGCGGCGCATCAAGCGCCAGCTGATGGCATGCATGTGGTAGCTGATGACCATGGGCCGCTTGAACAGCGCCGCCTCCAAGGTGGCGGTACCGCTGGCGATCAAAGTGCAGTCACAGGCCTCCAGCGCCAGATGCGACTGGCCATCCAGTACCCGGATGCGCTCCAATATCCCGCATTCAGCAGCCAGCGCATCAATGCGTGCGCGCAAAGCCGGAACGGCAGGGACGACGATTGTAAGCGAAGGTCGCGCCTGCAAAAGGCGCGCGGCGGCCAGAAAGAATGGCTTGGCGATGTAGCTGACTTCCGAGGCGCGGCTGCCCGGCAGCAGGGCCAGCACTTCGCCCTCCAGCGGCAAGCCCAGCTGCTGGCGTGCCGCTGCACGGTTGGGCTGCAGCGGGATCACATTGGCCAGCGGATGGCCCACATAGGTGCCGGCAATGCCGTGCTGGGCCAGCAACGCGGGCTCAAACGGGAAAATGCACAGCACATGGTCGGCCGAGCGGCGGATCTTCTCCACCCGCTCTGGGCGCCAGGCCCAGATCGAAGGGCAGACAAAATGCACCGTCTTGATGCCCTGGGCACGCAGGCGCTCTTCGACACCCAGGTTGAAATCGGGCGCATCGACGCCGACAAACAGCCGGGGCGGCTGCGCCTTCAAACGCTGCACCAGTTGCTTGCGGATGCGCAAAATACCCCAGATGCGGCGTACCAGCTCGGCGCTGTAGCCATGCACGGCCAGGCGCTCGCTGGGCCACCAGGCCTCAAAGCCGGCCTGGGCCATGCGCGGCCCGCCAATGCCAGCCGAGCGCAGGCCGGGAAAATCAGCAGCCAGGCCCTGCAGCACCAGGCCAGCGAGCAGGTCGCCCGAGGTCTCGCCGGCCACCATGGCCAAAAACATCTCTTGCTGCGGGTCCATGACGGCAGGCACAGCCATCAGCGCACGATGCCGCGCTTGGATTGCTGCAGAAAGTCGAGCATCAGCTGCACATCGGCCTGGGCTTCGGCCTCGCAGCTGCCCTGCAGGTTGTCCAGCGCTTCAACAGCCGCCTGCAAGGTCAAGCCGCTGCGGTACAGCAGCCGGTAGGCCTGCTTGATGACCGCCAGGCGCTCGGCACTGAAACCGCGCCGGCGCAGGCCTTCCAGGTTGAGACCACGCACCGCCAGTGGGTGGCCGTCGACCATGCAGAACGGTGGTACATCCTGGCTGATATGGCTGGCAAAACCGGCCATCACATGGGCGCCCACCTTGGTGAACTGGTGCACGCCCGACAGACCACCAATGATGGCCCAGTCGGCCACATGTACATGACCGGCCAAGGTGGCATTGTTGGCCAGGATGGTCTGGTTGCCGACCTGGCAGTCATGGGCAATATGCACATAGGCCATGATCCAGTTGTCGTCGCCGACACGGGTTACGCCGCCATCCTGGGCGGTGCCGGTGTTGAAGGTGCAGAACTCGCGAATGGTGTTGCGGTCACCAATCTCCAGCCGGGTCGGCTCGCCTGCGTATTTCTTGTCCTGCGGCACGCCGCCCAGAGCAGCATGCGAATGGATCACATTGGATTCACCGATCGTGGTGATACCCTCGATCACGCAGTGCGTCCCCACCTTGGTGTGGGCGCCAATGCAAACCTGGGGGCCAATAACTGCGTACGGCCCAACTGACACCGTGGGGTGCAACTGGGCCGCAGGGTCAACGATCGCCGTGGGGTGGATGGGACTGACCGCCGTCATCTACCGTTATTCCACGTGGCGCATGGTGCACATCAGCTGTGCTTCTGCGGCGACTTCGCCTTCCACGCTGGCCACGGCATTGAACTTCCAGATACCGCCGCGCACGCGGTCAATGGTGATCTCCAGCACCAGCTGGTCTCCCGGCACCACCGGGCGCTTGAAGCGCGCCGAGTCGATACCGACAAAGTAGTAGATATTGTTTTCATCGGGCACCTGGCCCATGGCATCAAAGGCCAGCAGGCCAGCGGCCTGCGCCAAGGCTTCCAGGATCAGCACACCAGGCATCACAGGGCGGCCCGGGAAGTGACCGGTAAAGAACGGCTCATTGAAGGTGACGTTCTTGATCGCCTTGATGCGGGTGTTGCGCTCAAGCTCTTGCACGCGATCCACCAGCAAGAAGGGGTAGCGGTGAGGCAGCTGCTTGAGAATTGCTTGAATATCCATCATTGTGAACTCGGCTTAGCCGTTTTTCTGAGTTTGCTCCAAGGCCTTGATTCGGTCCCTCAACGCATGGAGATGTTTTAGGGTAGCGGCGTTCTTTTCCCAGCTGCCATTGTCGTCGATAGGAAAGAAGCCGGTGTACTGACCTGGCTGCCTGATCGAGCGACTGACCACGGTGGCCGCCGAAATATGTACATTGTCGGCGATTTCCAGGTGGCCCAGAATCATTCCAGCCCCTCCAATCGTGCATTGGCGTCCGATTTTGGCGCTTCCGGCGATGCCGACGCAGCCGGCCATGGCCGAATGCTCACCAATCTCGACGTTATGGCCGATCTGCACCTGGTTGTCGATCTTCACGCCATTGGCAATGATCGTGTCGCGCAGCGCTCCGCGATCAATGCAGGTGTTCGAGCCGATCTCGACATCATCGCCGATCTGCACACCACCCAATTGCTCAATCTTGATCCAGCGCCCGTCCTCATTGGCAAAGCCAAAGCCGTCGCCGCCGATGACCGCACCGGGCTGCACCAGCACACGCTCGCCCAGCACGCAGTCGGCCCCGACGGTCACCCGCGAGGTCAGCACCGAATCGGCACCGATGACGGCACCGCTGGCGACATGGCACAGCGGCCCAATGGACGCAGAAGGGTGCACGATGGCACCCTCTTCCACCACCGCAGAGGGGTGGATACCGGCGGGCACCGGGCGTATCGCATGGTGCTTGCGCCACAGCTGTGTCAGCCGCGCAAAGTAGAGGTAGGGGTTGTCCACCACCAGGAAGGCGCCGCCACGCTGGCGCGCCTGCTCCTGCATCTGCGCACTGACGGCGATGCAGCCGGCCTTAGAGGCCAGCATCTGGGCCTGCAGCTTGGGGTTGCTGAGAAAACTGAAGTCCTGCGGACCGGCATCTTCGAGCGAGGCAATCGCCTGGATCTCCATCGCTGGATCTCCTTGCCGAAGCGCCCCTCCCAGGACCTCAATGATCTGAACTAGCTGCAGGCTCACGCGTACCTCTGTCTTACTTGGCAGGGGCAGAAGCGTTCAGGGCCTTCAGAACCTTTTCGGTGATGTCGAACTTGGGGTTGATGTAGACCGCTTCTTGCAGCACCACATCGTACTTTTCCTGCTCGGCCACTTGCTTGACGACCTTGTTGGCACGCTCGAGCACCTGGGACAGCTCTTCGCTCTTGCGGGCGCTGAGGTCTTCCTGGAATTCGCGGCGCTTGCGCTGGAATTCACGGTCCTGGTCCACCAGCTGGCGCTGGCGCGTCACGCGCTGGCTCTCGGACAGCGTTGGCGCATCACGCTCAAACTTTTCGCCAGCGGTCTTCAGGGCATTGCCCTGGTCCAGCAGGTCTTTTTCACGCTTGGAGAACTCGGCCTCCAGCTTGGTTTGCGCAGCCTTGGCGGCGTTGGCTTCGCGGAAGATGCGATCTGTATTGACAAAACCTGCCTTGAACTCTTGGGCCTGCGCTGCAGCGCCAAAGGACAGCGCTGCTGCCAATACCAGCAATGGGAAAGAACGAGATACGGTTTTCATTAGAAAGATGTTCCGATTTGGAATTGCAATTTCTGGATTTTATCGCCTGTGAATTTGCGAAATGGCTGAGCATACGCCAAACGCAGCGGTCCCAGTGGGGAAATCCAGCTCAACCCGATACCTGCAGACGCACGCATTTCATTCAGTTTCAAATCCTGCTCGTCACCCCAGACATTGCCCGCGTCCACAAAGGCAAACCAGCGGAAGGTACGATCGTTGCCGGTGCCGGGCATCGGGCCGATGAACTCGGCGTTCAGGGTGACCTTCTTGGAGCCGCCCAGCGTCGCGCCGGTCACGTCACGGGGACCGAGGGTGTTTTGCTCAAAGCCGCGCACCGAGCCCAGACCACCGGAGAAGTAGTTCTTGAACACGGGGAAGACCTTGCCGCCCATGCCCTTGCCCCAGCCGGCCTCGCCGTTCAGCGCAATGGTGTAGCGCTTGTTCAGCGGCAGGTACTGCTGGATCTGGTAATTGCCCTTGAGGTAGCGGGCATCACCAAACAGCGACCATTCGGAGTTCAGCTTCTGGAAGCGGCCCGAATTGGGCGCCAGTGCGCTGTCACGGCTGTCACGCGACCAACCCAGGGTCAGCGGGAAGTTCAGGCTCGTGTCGCCGTAGCGGGTGGCGTAATCCAGGTAGGCCGCCGGCATGTTGGTGCCCAGCTTGATGCGGGTGTTCTCCAAGCCGCCGCCGACATAGATGGTGTCAAGTTCGCTGAACGGAATACCAAAGCGCACGCTGGCACCGGTGGTCACGATCTGGTAGTTGCCGCCCTGCTCGTCATAAGGACGGTCGGTACGGTAGTACATGTCGTAGGTACGCGAGATACCGTCCGGCGTGAAGTAGGGGTCGGTCGTGCTCACCACCAGGGTGCGGTGGTACTTGCTGGTGTTGACGTCGATACCCAGGTAGTTGCCCGAGCCAAAGACGTTTTCCTGCTTGATACCGAAGGTCAGCGAGACCTTTTCAGCGCTGGAGTAACCGGCACCCAACTGCAGCGAGCCGGTGGGCTTTTCCTGCACGGTGACGTTGACGTCAACCTGGTCGGGCGCGCCGGGCACCTCTTGTGTGTCGATCGCGACATCGTTGAAGAAGCCCAGGCGGTCGACGCGGTCGCGTGAGAGCTTGATCTTGTCCGAGTCGTACCAGGACGCCTCGTACTGGCGCACTTCGCGGCGCACGACCTCATCACGCGTGCGGTTGTTGCCAGCGACGTTCACGCGGCGCACATAGGCGCGGCGCGATGGCTCGGCCTTGAGCACCAGCTCAACGCGGTTGTTCTCGCGGTCGATCTCGGGCACCGCTTCCACGCGCGAGAACGCATAGCCAAAGCTGCCGAAGTGGTCGGTAAAGCGCTTGGTGGTCTCGGTCACGCGGTCGGCGTTGTAGGGCTCACCGGGCTTGATCGAGATCAGCGACTTGAACTCGTCCTCGCGCTCCAGGTAGTTGCCTTCGAGCTTGACGCCCGAGACCACGTACTTGGGGCCTTCATGGATCTGCAGGTTGATCGAGATGCGCTCCTTGTCCGGCGAGATCGACACTTCGGTCGACTCGATGCGGAACTCCAGGTAGCCACGCGAGAGGTAGTAGGACTTGAGCGTCTCCAGGTCGGCGTTGAACTTGGAGCTGGAGTAGCGGTCGCTCTTGGTGTACCAGCTGAGCCAGCCGCCGGTGTCCTGGTCGAACAGGTCGGTCAAGGTCGATTCCTTGAAGTCCTTGTTCCCGCTGATGTGGATTTCCTTGATCTTGGCCGCATCGCCTTCGGTGACGGTGAAGGTCAGGTTCACGCGGTTGCGCTCGATAGGCGTGACCGTGGTCACCACCTCGGCGGCATACAGGCTCTTGTTGATGTACTGGCGCTTGAGCTCTTGCTCGGCGCGGTCGGTCAGGGCCTTGTCGTAAGGACGGCCTTCGGTCAGGCCCACATCCCGCATGGCCTTTTTCATCGCGTCCTTGTCGAACTCCTTGGTGCCCAGGAAGTCGACGTTGGCAATGGTGGGGCGCTCTTCCACCACCACGACCAGCACATTGCCATTGGCTTCCAGGCGCACGTCCTTGAACAGGCCCAGCGCGAACAAGGAGCGAATGGCTGCCGATCCCTTTTCGTCGTTGTAGTCATCGCCCACATGCAAAGGCATGGACGCGAAGATGGTGCCCGGCTCTACGCGCTGCAGGCCTTCCACACGAATGTCCTGGATAGTGAATGGGTCCAAAGCCCACGACAGCTTGGCAAGCAGCATCAACGCAGCTGCAGCCGTGGTCTTGCGAAGAAGCGAAGAAGGGATGGAATATGTCATTTGTGATAGCAACCAGAGCCGCTCATTATGCAGCAGGGGCAAGAAAGTCAGCCCAAGAGCCGAGACAAATCGTTAAAGAACGCAATGCACATCATGAGCAGCAAAACGGCTATACCGCCTTTTTGCAAGCGCTCCATCCATTGCAGGGTGGGTGGCTTGCCAGTGACAGCCTCCCAAAGATAATACATCAGGTGACCGCCATCGAGCACCGGCAGCGGCAGCAGATTGAGCACGCCCAGACTGACGCTGATCAGGGCCAAAAAGGCCAGGTATTGGGTGAGGCCGACCTCGGCAGATTTGCCCGCGTATTCGGCAATCGTCAGCGGCCCGCTGATGTTCTGCAGCGAGGCCTGGCCGATGACCATCTTGGCCATCATCTTGACCGTCAGCGCCGAGACTTCCCAGGTCTTTTGCGCACCCCGGGCAAGGCCTTCCCAGGGGCCATAGCGCACATCCACCATCGCAGGCGGCGCGCCGATGAAGGCGCCCAGGCGGCCGATCTTGCTGCCCTTGTCCTCGCTCTGCGCGAGCTGCACCGGCACATGCAGCTGCGCGCCGTTGCGCGACACCAGCCAGTCCTGCAAGGCAGGCACGCCCTGCTCGCCCGATGCGCGAATCATGCGGCGCAGCTCGCCGCCATCGCCCACGCGCTGGCCATCGATGGACAGCACCTTGTCGCCCTTGCGCAGCGCCGACTGGGCCGCTGCACTGCCCGCCTCAAAGTCGCCCAGCACGGCATCAGTCCAGGGATGGGTCAACCCAATTTTTTCGACCAGCTTGGCATCGGCCTCACGGGCATCGATGCTTGACAGCGGCAAGCGGTAGCTGCGCTCTGCAGCGCCGGCACCGGGGCGGGCGCTCAGCACCACATCCTTGCCACCCAGTGCAGCCTGCGCCACAAACCAGCGCAGGTCGTCAAGCGAACGCACCGCTTCTGGCTCCGCATCGGGGAAACCCATGGACACAATTTCTTCACCGCCTTGCATGCCCGCCTGGGCCAGCATGCTGGCAGCCGGTGGCGTGCCGACAATGGCCGCGGGCTCGCGCACACCCACCCAGTTCACACAGGCGTAGAGCAGCACGGCCAGCAGCAGATTCGCCAGCGGCCCTGCGGCCACGATGGCCGCGCGCGAGCGCAGCGGCTGCACATTGAAGGCCAGATGGCGCTCATGCGCGGCAACCGGCGCCTCACGCTCATCGAGCATGCGCACATAGCCGCCCAGCGGAATGGCGCTGATGACGAATTCGGTGTCTGCGCCTTTTTTCTTCCAGCGCAGCAGGGGGCGGCCAAACCCCAGCGAGAAACGCAGCACTTTCACGCCGCAAGCCACGGCCACGCGGTAGTGGCCATATTCGTGCACGGCAATCAAAACGGCCAGCGCAACGACAAATGCAACAACGGTCAACATTGCTCAAGCCCTTGCTATGAAAAACGCGATTCTACTGAGCCGGACAATAGCCCTGTCAAACGGCCAGCTCCGAAATAAGGCCTTCGGCATAGGCACGCACCTCGGCATCGAGCGCCAGCAGCGCATCGATGCTGTCCGGCGCCTGCGGCTGCACGCCTTCGAGTGCCTGCGCATTGACCTGGTAGATCTGGTCAAAGCGCATGCGGCCGTCCAGAAAAGCGGCGACCGCCACTTCGTTGGCAGCATTGAGCACCGTGGTCGTGCCATGGGGCGCACGCAGCGCCTGCCAGGACAGGTGCAGGCCAGGAAAGCGTGTTGCATCGGCCTCTTCAAAGGTCAGCGCCGATAGCTTGGCAAAATCCAGTGGCGCCGCGCCACTGGCCACGCGCTCGGGCCAGGCCAGGCCACAGGCGATCGGCACGCGCATATCGGGCGTCCCCAGCTGGGCCAGCACCGAGGCATCACGGAACTGCACCATCGAATGCACGATCTGCTGCGGATGGATCACCACCTTGATCTGCTCGGGCTGCAGGTTGAACAGCCAGCGCGCTTCGATCACCTCCAGCGCCTTGTTCATCATCGTCGCCGAGTCGATCGAGATCTTGCGGCCCATCGCAAAGTTGGGATGGTTGCCCGCCTGCTGCGGCGTCACATCACGCAGGCTCGATGGCTCACGGGTGCGGAACGGACCACCCGAGGCCGTCAGGATGATGTGGTCCACGCGCTGGGGCCAGACCGCAGGGTCTTCGGGCAGGCACTGGAAGATGGCCGAATGCTCGCTGTCGATGGGCAGCAAGGTCGCGCCGCCGTCGGCCACCGCATCCATGAAGAGCTGGCCACCGACGACCAGGGCTTCCTTGTTGGCCAGCATCAAGCGCTTGCCGGCCTTGGCCGCTGCCATCGCAGGGCGCAGGCCGGCGGCGCCCACAATGGCCGCCATCACCGCATGCACATCGCTGTGGGAGGCCACCATCTCCAGCGCCGCCTCGCCTTCGAGCACTTCGACCCGGCTGCCTGCCGCTTGCAGGCCTGCGCGCAATTGGGCGGCAGCCGCAGCGCCGGTCATCACCGCATAGCGCGGCTGGAACTGCAGGCACTGCGCGAGCATCAGGTCCACGCGCGAATGCGCGCTCAGCGCAAAAACGCGGTAGAGGTCGGGGTGGCGCGCCACCACATCCAGGGTGTTGGTTCCGATCGAGCCCGTCGATCCGAGCACGGTAACTTGCATGGTCATCGCGAGGTTCACTTATCCAAAAATTGCAGCAGCATCAGCGCCAGCGGCACCGTCGGCAAGATGGCATCGATGCGGTCAAGCACACCACCATGGCCGGGCAGCAGATGGCTGCTGTCCTTCATGCCGGCGCTGCGCTTGACGAGGGACTCCACCAGGTCGCCGGCCACGCTCATGCCGGCCAGAAACACGCAGGACAGCACCATCAGCCAGGGCGAAAAATCCCAGAGCCGGCTGTAGAAGCTGGGCACCTGCGCGCCAAAATGGCGGTCCGCCCAACTCCACACCAAGGCCATCAGCAGCACGCCCAGCGCGCCGCCCCATACGCCTTCCCAGCTTTTGCCCGGGCTGATCGCCGGCGCGAGCTTGTTCTTGGTAAAACGCAGACCGAACTGGCGGCCTGCAAAGTACGCGCCAATGTCGGCCATCCACACCAGGGCAAAGACCGACAGCAGAAAATTCACGCCCATCCACTTGGCCTGTGCAATCGCCAGCCAGGCCACCCACAGCGCCAGCACACCAACCACCAGGCGCAGTGCGCGCGGAATGGGCGCCCAGCCAGGCACCCCACCCTTGAGCAAGAAGGCGGCCAGCAGCACCCAGGCGGCACCAGCCACCAGCCAGACAGCCGGCAGCGCAGCCTGCGTCCAGCCCATGGCCCAGGCAGCGCCGCACAGCAGCAAGGCGACAGCCCCCAGGCCGTAGGCGGCCAGGCCCTGCAGGCCATTGAGGCGCCCCCACTCCCAGGCCGCGGCGACCACGGCCAACAGCATCAACGCAGCAAAGGGAACCGGATTGCCCGCGACGATGGCGGGCACCAGAATCAGCAGGAGAACAATGGCCGTGATGATGCGTTGTTTGAGCAAATGGATCTCCTGAAAAAAGAAAACTGATGCCTACAGCGGCAGGCATCAGCGGGCAGGGGCACTACGAGGGGGACTGGACCAGTTGCTCGGACGTCTTGCCAAAGCGGCGTTCGCGCCGCTGGAATTCGGCTATCGCTTCGTCCAGGGCCTGTTCGTCAAAATCAGGCCACCACTTGTCACTGAAATACAGCTCCGAATAGGCCGATTGCCACAGCAGAAAATTGCTGATGCGCATCTCGCCACCGGTTCGGATCAGCAGATCGGGGTCGGGCACATGGGCCAGGGCCATGGCATCGTTGAGGGCCACTTCGGTGATGGCCTGGCCCGCAGCGGCCAGCTTGGCTGCCGCCTGGGCAATGTCCCAGCGGCCGCCGTAGTTGAAGCAGACGTTGAGCACCATGCGGTCGTTGTGGGCCGTGGCCTGTTCGGCTTGTGCCAGACCCGCCTGCACCTTGGCAGACAGGGAGGCGCGGTCACCGACAAAGAACAAACGGATGCCGTCACGGGCCAGCGATGGCACCTCCTTGGCCAGTGCGCCGGCCAGCAGGTTCATCAGGCCATCGACCTCGTCGGTCGGCCGGTTCCAGTTCTCGGAAGAAAAGGCAAACACGGTGAGCACCTTGACGCCGCGCTCGGCACAGGCCTTGGCGCAGCGGCGCAGCGAGTCCACCCCTTGCTTGTGGCCTGCCAGGCGTGGCAGAAAACGGCGTTTGGCCCACCGGCCATTGCCATCCATCACGATGGCAATGTGGTGCGGTATTGCAGCAGCAGTCATGCGCGGAAAAACAGATCCAGACCTGGATCAGACCGCCATGATGTCTTTTTCTTTCTCGACCACCAGCTGGTCGATCAGCTGGATGTGCTTGTCGGTGATCTTCTGCACCTCGGCTTCCGAGCGCTTTTGGTCGTCTTCCGATGCTTCCTTGTCCTTGACCAGCTTCTTGACGCCTTCGTTGGCATCGCGGCGCAGGTTGCGGATGGCGATCTTGGCGTTCTCGCCTTCGGCCTTGACCAGCTTGGTCATTTCCTTGCGGCGCTCTTCGCTCATCGGCGGCATCGGCACGCGGATCAGGTCGCCCATTGAGGCCGGGTTCAGGCCCAGGTCGCTTTCGCGGATGGCCTTTTCGACCTTGGCCGCCATGGCCTTTTCCCAAGGCGTCACGCTGATGGTGCGGCTGTCGATCAAGGCGACATTGGCCACTTGCGACAGCGGCATCATCGAGCCGTAGTAATCAACCTGGATGGTGTCCAGCAGCGCGGGATTGGCGCGGCCGGTGCGGATCTTGGTCAGGTTGTTTTTGAACGCGGCAATCGATTGGTCCATCTTGCCTTCGAGATTCTTCTTGATTTCTGCGACTGTCATTGTCAACTCCTAACTACCACATTCTGCTCTTGCACACGCCAGCCGCCCATCAGGCGTAGACCAGCGTGCCCTCTTCTTCGCCCATCACCACGCGCTTGAGCGCGCCACTCTTGACGATGGAGAATACACGGATGGGCAGCTTCTGATCACGGCACAGGGCGAAGGCCGTCGCATCCATGATGCCCAGGTTGCGGCTCATCGCCTCATCAAAACTCAGCTTGGTGTAGAGCGTGGCATTGGGATCCTTCATTGGATCGGCCGTGTAGACACCGTCGACCTTGGTGGCCTTGAGCACCAATTCTGCGCCAATTTCAGCACCGCGCAGCGCCGCTGCGGTATCGGTGGTGAAGAAGGGGTTGCCCGTACCTGCAGCAAACACCACGACCTTGCCCTCTTCGAGGTACTGCAGCGCCTTGGGACGCACATAGGGCTCGACCACCTGCTCAATCGCAATCGCCGACATCACGCGCGCGGTCAGGCCTTGCTTGTCCATCGCATCGGCCAGCGCCAGCGCATTCATCACCGTGGCCAACATGCCCATGTAATCGGCAGTGGCACGGTCCATACCGACCGAGCCGCCGGCCACGCCGCGGAAAATATTGCCGCCACCGATCACGACAGCGACCTGAACGCCCAGCCGAGTCACCTCGGCAATCTCCTCGACCATCCGCACAATGGTTGCGCGGTTGATGCCAAAAGCATCATCCCCCATCAGAGCTTCACCGGAGAGTTTGAGAAGAATGCGCTTGTGGGCAGGGCTTTGGGACATGGTGGAGAGCTCCAGGTGTGGGGGATGGGTGAAAAAACGATAGGTGAAACAAAGGGGCCGTAGCCCCTTTGTCAGGATGATTACTGGCCCTTGGCGGCCGCAACCTGCGCGGCGACCTCGGCAGCGAAGTCATCCACCTTCTTCTCAATGCCCTCACCCACCACGTAGAGCGTGAAGCTCTTGATCGAGGTGTTGGCGGCCTTGAGCATTTGCTCAACGGTTTGCTTGCCGTCAGCGGCCTTCACGAAGACTTGGTTGAACAGCGAGACTTCCTTGAGGTACTTCTGCACAGCGCCGTCCACCATCTTGGCAGCGATGTCAGCGGGCTTGCCCGACTCTTCAGCCTTGGCTGCAGCGACGGTGCGTTCCTTCTCGATCAGCTCGGCAGGCACGTCAGCGCTGGTCAGCGCCACGGGCTTCATCGCAGCCACGTGCATCGCCACGTCCTTGGCTGCTTGCGCGTCGCCTTCGAACTCGACCACCACACCGATGCGGGTGCCGTGCAGGTACAGCGCCAGGTTGCTGCCTTCGAAGCGCTTGAAGCGGCGGAACGACATGTTCTCGCCGATCTTGCCGACCAGGCCCTTGCGCACGTCTTCCAGGGTGGGGCCAAAGCCGTCTTGCTCGTAAGCCAGTGCGCTCAGGGCTGCCACGTCGGCAGGGTTCTTTTCGGACACCAGCTTGGCCGCTGCATTGGCCAGGGCGATGAAGCTGTCGTTCTTGGAGACGAAGTCGGTTTCGCTGTTGACTTCGATGATCGCGCCGTTGTTGCCTTCAACCACAGCAGCGATCACGCCTTCAGCGGCAATACGCGATGCTGCCTTGCCGGCCTTGGTGCCCAGCTTGACGCGCAGCAGCTCTTCAGCCTTGGCCATGTCGCCATCAGCCTCGGTCAGAGCCTTCTTGCATTCCATCATGGGCGCGTCGGTCTTAGCGCGCAGTTCTGCCACCATGCTTGCGGTAATTGCCATTTTTCTCTCTCCGTATTCAGTTCAGTTGGGGTGATTGTGGAAACGTAGGTAAAAAAAACGGGGCTAATCTGGAGCCCCGCTTTTCATTCGCGGCCCAATGGGCAGCCCTGTGGATTAAGCAGCGGTGTTTTCCACTTCCACAAACTCGTCGCCTTCTTCGCCGGAAGCAGCCTTGACCACATCGTTCACGGCGTTGGCACGGCCTTCCAGGATCGCGTCGGCGATACCGCGAGCATACAGCTCCACAGCCTTGGCCGAGTCATCGTTACCAGGGATCACGTAGTCGATACCTTCTGGGTTGTGGTTGGTGTCAACCACGCCGATCAGAGGAATGCCCAGCTTCTTGGCTTCAGCGATGGCAATCTTGTGGTAGCCCACGTCGATCACGAAAATGGCGTCAGGCAGCGCGTTCATGTCTTGAATGCCGCCGATGTCCTTTTCCAGCTTTTCCAGCTCACGAGCAAACATCAGTTGCTCTTTCTTGCTCATAGCTTCCAGACCCGCTTCTTGCTGAGCCTTCATGTCCTTCAGACGCTTGATCGAGGTCTTGACGGTCTTGAAGTTGGTCAGCATGCCGCCCAACCAGCGTTGGTCGACGTAAGGCACGCCAGCACGTTGTGCTTCGGTGGCCAGGATTTCGCGCGCTTGGCGCTTGGTGCCCACCATCAAGATGGTGCCACGGTTGGCCGACAGCTGCTTGATGAACTTTTGTGCGTCCTGGAACAGAGGCAGGGTCTTTTCCAGGTTGATGATGTGAATCTTGTTGCGGCTACCGAAAATGTACTGGCCCATCTTGGGGTTCCAGAAACGGGTTTGGTGGCCAAAGTGGACGCCGGCTTCCAGCATCTCGCGCATCGTAACGGACATATATCTTCTCCGAAGGTTAGGTCTAAAATTCTGCCCAACTATCACGGCAGCCGTGCTTGTGCACCGCATGCCGCAACACCTTAGGTAGGCAGGTTTGCGATTTCGTTTTGAACCGATGTGGCAAGCCACACTCGGCAAAACCCTAGGATTCTAACATAGTCCGGCATGGGTCGCGAAGAAGTCGCGCCAACCCCACCTTGACGATTGCTTGCGTTTTTTGAACCACAGTGGCGCGCCTTACCACGGCGAGCGCAAAAAACTAGGCACAATCTGGCACTCGAACGCACGGCTTTTGCAAATGCTTGCACCGGCCGTGCCCCACTCTATGAACGGCCCCCTGTTTTTGTTGTTATGAAGATTGCGATCGTTGGAGCAGGCATTGCAGGCATTGCAACGGCCTTCGAGCTGATGGAGGCCGGCAACGAGGTCAGTGTTTTCGAGCAGCACCGCGCTGCTGGCGAAGAAGCCAGCTTTGCCCCCTCAGGCCTGATGTGGCCCTGCGCGATCAATCCCTGGGGCGCCACCGCCTTCCAGCAGGCCTTGCAGCTGGGCATGTCGCGCCCGGCCTTTGCCGAACTGCAGGTCCAGGGCAGCGTGCTCTCCTCTGCCCGCCGCTGGGCACGCCGCCAGCAAGGCGTCGCCAAGAAGCTGCGCGACAGCGAAATCCTGCCTGCGCTGCAGTCGCTCGAGCTGCTGGCGATGCAGCGCATGCAGCATGTGCAGGAAATGCTCGAGATCAACGGCCAGTTCAGCCAGGGCCTGCTGCTGCCGCTGCGCAAGGAGCCCAGCGCCGCGGCACTGTATGAACTCACCCGGCGCCTGTCGGCCGCGCATATTGACTACCAGCGCTGCGACGAAGCCCAGACCCGCGCCATCGAGCCCGGCCTGGCCACCGAGATCCAGATTGCCGGCGCGCTGCACCTGCCCGAGGCCTGGTCCGGCAATGGACGGCTGTTCTCGCAAGGGCTGCTGCAGGCGCTGCAAACGCATGGGCTGCAGCTGCACACCCAGCAGGCCGTCAGCGGCATCCAGAGCGCAGGCCAGGGCCTGCGCCTGCAACTGGCCAGTGGCACGCAGGATTTTGATGCGGTGGTGCTCTGCGCCGGTGCCCACACCAACCAGCTGCTGCGCCCGCACCATGTGCAGCTGCCCAGCGCCCCTATCTATAGCTATAGCGCCAGCATCCAGATCAGCGAAGAGTCGCTGGCGCCACGCCGCGCAGTCATCGATCTGGAAAACAACATGATTCTGACGCGCCAGGGCTCGCGCCTGCGCATCAGCGGCGGCGCCGAGCTGGGCTACCCCGACAGCCCCGAGCGCAGCGATGACGCCCGCCACGCACTTATCAGCGTGCTGCTCGAGTGGTTCCCCGGCTGCATCCAGCCGAGCCAATCGATCCTGCAGATGTGGCGCGGCGCGCGCCTGACCGTGCCCGATGGCCTGCCGGTGGTGGGCGCCTCCGGCATCCCGGGCGTCTGGCTCAATACCGCGCACGGCGGCTTTGGCTGGGGGCTGTCGATGGGCTGCGCCCACCATGTGCGCCAGCTGGTCATGGGCCAGAGCACCAGCACCGCCCCCGAAGCGCTGGACCTGCAGCGCCTGCGCTGAGCACTTCGGCGAGCGACCCAGCACCAGGGCACTGCGCTACGATAGCGCCATGCCCGCTTCTGCCGCCCTGCCCTACCCCGCCCTGCTCTCCAGCGACCAGGTTCGCGCGCGCGAGCAATCGCTGGCGGCCACGCTGCCCCAGTACCGCCTGATGGCCCGCGCTGGCGAAGCCACAGCCCGCCTGGCCCTGGCCATCGCGCCGCATGCCCGGCATATCTGGGTCGTGTGCGGCGCCGGCAACAACGGCGGCGATGGCCTGGAGGCCGCCATCCATCTGCAAGCTGCTGGCAAGACCGTGCACATCAGCCTGCAGCCCAGCGCCGGCAAGGCCCTGCCCGCCGATGCCGCCCATGCACTGCAACGCGCCCAGGCAGCAGGCCTGGCGATCAGCGCGCAACCGCCCGCCCACTTCGACCTGGCCATCGATGCGGTCTGGGGTATTGGCCTGCGCGCCGGCCGCAGCGCCCGCATTGAAGGCCCCGTACTCGCCTGGCTGCAGCAACTGCTGGAAACCGATCGCGATGTGCTGTGCATCGACACGCCCTCAGGCCTGCTGGCCGATACCGGCGCCTGGCTGCCCTCGCTAGATTCCCTGGTGCCACCAGCACCCCGAGGACGCCGCTTCACGCTCAGCATGCTGGCCCTCAAGCCGGGGCTTTTTACCTTGCAGGGGCGCGACTGGGCGGGCGAGGTCTGGCTGGCAGCGCTGTCGGCCCACAACCCGGTCTGGCGCTGTGACCAGATTCCCGCCGCCGACATGGATACCTCCTCAGGCACCGGCCAGCTCGTCACCCAGGCGCCAACCCCTCTACCAACCCACAACAGCCACAAAGGCCTGTTTGGCGATGTCGGCGTCATCGGCGGCCAAAGCGCCAGCCACGATGGCCAGGGCATGGAAGGCGCAGCCATGCTGGCCGCCAGTGCAGCGCTGCATGCAGGCGCGGGCAGGGTCATGCTGCACCTGCTGGGCAGCAGCAGCGCATCACCCAGGCCTGGTGGTGTCGCGGCCGACATCATGCTCCGGTCGCTGGAGGCCATGCAGGCACTGCGCGGCAGCTTGGTTTGCGGCTGCGGCGGTGGCAGCCTGGTGGCCGGGGTGGTGCCCCAGGCCCTGCGACATGCAGGCAGCCTGGTGCTCGATGCCGATGCGCTCAACGCCATTGCCTGCCAGCCGGCACTACAACAAGCACTGTCGCACCGGGCAGCCCAAGGGGGTGCAACCGGCGCCACGGTGCTCACGCCCCATCCACTGGAGCTGGCGCGGCTCTTGGGCAGCAGCACCGCACAGATCCAGCACGACCGCATAGGCGCCGCGCGCCAGGCGGCACGGCAATGGCAGTGCCTGGTGGTGCTCAAGGGCAGTGGCTCGGTCATTGCCGCGCCAGATGGGCGCTATGCCATCAACCACAGCGGCAATGCCCGCCTGTCGATTGGCGGCACCGGCGATGTGCTGGCCGGCTGCATTGGCGCGCACCTGGCCGCTCTAGCACCGGGCAGCAGCTGGGCACAAGCCTGGCAGCCGCTGCTCCACGCCGTCTGGCTGCATGGCCATGCGGCCGATATCTGGCCGCCCGCACGCATGCTGACGGCTTCGCGCCTGGCGCGCAGCCTGCAACGGCCAGGTTAAAGATCAACCAACGGGCTTAGCCCCGGCCCACAAACGGCATCTTGGTGGCCATCACCGTGTGGAACAGCACATTGCATTCCAGCGGCAGATTGGCCATGTAGAGCACTGACTGGCCCACGACATCGACATCCATCAGCGGCTCGGGCGCAATCTCGCCATGCGCCTGCATGACGCCCTGGGTCATGCGCATCGCCAGCTCGGTGCCGGCATTGCCCACATCGATCTGGCCGACGGCGATGTTCCACTTGCGGCCATCGAGCGCGGCGGTCTTGGTCAGGCCCATCACCGCATGCTTGGTGGCGGTATAGGCAATCGACATGGGCCGGGGCGCATGGGCCGAGATGGAGCCATTGTTGATGATGCGCCCCCCCATCGGCGACTGCTGGCGCATCACGCGGAAGGCCTGCTGCAGGCAATAGAACATGCCGTTGAGGTTGACATTGACGACATCCTGCCAGGTCTCGACCGGCAGCTCATCGATCGGCACGGCTGGCGCGCCGCGCCCGGCGTTGTTGAACAGCATGTCCACCCGGCCAAACTGGGCGATGGCCGCATCGAACAAGGCCTTGACCGCCACCGGGTCGGCCACATCGGTGGGCACCACCAAGGCCTGGCCGGCGTCTGCCGCATGGCTGGCCACTTCCTGCAAGGGCTGCGCGCGGCGGCCGGCCAGCACCACCGACCAGCCGTCCTTCATCAAGGCCAGCGCCGCTGCGCGGCCAATCCCGGTACCCGCACCGGTCACCACTGCAATCTTGCGCGTCTTCTCGGTCATCCGTACTCCTTGGTTCTGTCAACAAAAAAGCCAGGCCATCGCTGGGATGGCCTGGCTTCGATCATAGTGAATTCACAGCCGATCAGCGGCGTTTGCGCGGGGTCTTCTGTCCCGGTTGTTTGCTCGCGCCCGCGCCCCGGTCGTTGCCACGCGGCTTGCCGGCACCATGGGCGGCACCCTTGGCCTTGCGCTTGAGGCTGGCGCGCTGCGCGTCATAGGCCTCATCGCGCCCCTCGCGCTGGCGACTGGACGGCGACGAGGCCACCTTGGCCGCACGGGCATTGGAGGCCGGCGCGCGGGCCGCATCCTCGCCCTCGCGCACCAGGCGGAAGTCGATCTTGCGCGCATCCAGATCCACGCGGCTGACCTGGATCTGCAGGCGGGTGCCAATCGTGTAGCGGATGCCGGTGCGCTCGCCGCGCAGCTCCTGGCGCATCTCGTCAAAGCGGAAGTAGTCGCCACCCAGCTCGGTGATGTGGATCAGACCTTCAACATAGAGCTGGTCCAAGGTCACGAACAAGCCAAACGAGGTGACAGCCGAGACCATGCCGCTGTACTCCTCGCCCAGGTGCTCGCGCATGTACTTGCACTTGAGCCAGGCTTCGACATCGCGGCTGGCCTCATCGGCGCGGCGCTCATTGGCACTGCAATGCAGGCCCGCCGCTTCCCAGGCCTGCACTTCGCGCGATACGCGTTGCACACGCTCGGCCTGCAGCTTTTGCTTGGGGGCAGCCACCCGGCTTGCCAGGCGCTTGGCCAGCTTGGCCTCGGCCTCGCCCGGCGTGGGCAGCAGCGGCAGCTGGTAGCGCTTGCCCAGCAGGGCGGCCTTGATGACGCGGTGCACCAGCAAATCGGGGTAACGGCGGATCGGGCTGGTGAAGTGGGTATAGGCCTCGTAGCCCAGGCCAAAGTGGCCGCTGTTGATCGGCGTGTAGATCGCCTGCTGCATCGAGCGCAGCAGCATCGTGTGGATCTGCTGGGCGTCGGGCCGGTCCTTGGTCGCCTGCGCAATGGCCTGGAACTCGGCCGGGCTCGGGTCGTCGCTGATCGACAGACCCACGCCCATGGCCTTGAGGTAGCCGCGCAGAATGTCCTGCTTCTCGGGCGTCGGGCCTTCGTGCACCCGGAAGAGCCCGGGCTGGCCGCTTTGCTGGATGAAATCTGCCGCGCAGACATTGGCTGCCAGCATCGCCTCTTCAATCAGGCGGTGGGCCTCGGTGCGGGTGCGGGGCACGATTTTCTCGATGCGGCCGTTCTCGTCGCAGATGATCTGGGTTTCGGTGGTCTCGAAATCCACCGCGCCGCGACGGCCACGCGCCGACAGCAAGGCCTTGTACACATCGTGCAGGTTCAGCAGATCAGCCACGCGCTCCTTGCGCTTGATCGCTTCCTGGCCCCGGGTGTTGGCCAGAATGGCCGCCACCTCGGTATAGGTAAAGCGTGCATGGCTGTGCATCACCGCAGGGTAGAACTGGTAGGCCTGCAGCTCGCCATCGGCGGTGACCAGCATATCGGCCACCATGCACAGGCGGTCCACGTTGGGATTGAGCGAACACAGGCCGTTGGAGAGCTTCTCCGGCAGCATCGGAATCACGCGGCGCGGAAAGTAGACGCTGGTGGCACGGTCGTAGGCATCGACATCGATGGCATTGCCGTTTTGCACATAGTGGCTCACATCGGCAATCGCCACCAACAGGCGCCAGCCCTTGGTGCGGCCAATCTTGGCGGGCTCGCAGTACACCGCATCGTCAAAGTCACGCGCATCTTCACCATCGATGGTGACGAGCGGGATATCGGTGAGGTCGATGCGGGCCTTGCGGTCGGCCAGGCGCACCTTGTCGGGCAGCTTCTTGGCCAGCGCCAGGCACTCGTCCGAGAACTCATGGGGCACGCCATATTTGCGCACCGCGATTTCGATTTCCATACCGGGGTCATCGATCTCGCCCAGCACCTCAACCACCCGGCCCACCGGCTGGCCAAACAAGGCCGGCGGCTCGGTCAATTCAACAACTACCACTTGGCCGGTCTTGGCCGCGCCGATCGCGCCATTGGGGATCAGTACATCCTGGCCATAGCGCTTGTCCTCGGGCGCCACCAGCCAGACGCCGCTTTCCTGCAGCAGCCGGCCAATGATGGGCTGCGCGGAGCGCTCGATGATTTCAACAATGCGGCCCTCGGGGCGGCCGCGGCGGTCGGTGCGCACGATGCGGGCGCGGACCCGATCTCGGTGCAGTACGGCGCGCATTTCATTGGCCGGGATGTAGATGTCGCTTTCGTTGTCATCCCGGATCACAAAGCCGTGGCCTTCACGGTGGCCTTGGACTACACCTTCAATTTCTTCTGACAAATTATCTGCTCCTGTTTTGGAAGCCGTTTTTTTGATATACAATCTGATTCTTTCCTGAAATGCCCAGGTGGCGGAATTGGTAGACGCACTAGTTTCAGGTACTAGCGGGTAACTCCGTGGAGGTTCGAGTCCTCTCCTGGGCACCAAGTTTAACGACAAGTACAACTTGTTTTGTGAAAACGGTGAAAAATCAGTCTTAACGGGCTGGTTCTACAGTGGTTTTTTTAGGAAAGTCGATAAGGGGCACTGCCCTGCATCATCAGCCCAGGTGGCGGAATTGGTAGACGCACTAGTTTCAGGTACTAGCGAGTAACATCGTGGAGGTTCGAGTCCTCTCCTGGGCACCAGACATAAGCCGTTGCACTTTTTGTGCAGCGGCTTTTTCTTTGTCTGCGATGCGCATCTACCCCGAGCCCAGCAACGACGGCGCACACCGCATCTTTGCGCTGCCGATATCGCCTGCCCTCGGCAGACAGCACACCATCCGCTGCAAAGGCAGCAGAACACCCTCCTCGCCACACGCCACTGCACAGTGATGCTGTATTCACCTGGACGCCATGCCTACCTGCGTCGCTTGCCAGGCAGGGCCAGCACCAGCCACGGCAACCGCTCGCAGCACCTTGGCACCAAGGCCTCCGCTGAGCAAAATGGCACCCCCACCAGGCGCTCTGAAAAATTTTCCGAATTTGCCCCAAAGCGGCCAAAAATCGCCCCTATAATTGCGGCTTCCCTGAAAGCCCAGGTGGCGGAATTGGTAGACGCACTAGTTTCAGGTACTAGCGGGTAACTCCGTGGAGGTTCGAGTCCTCTCCTGGGCACCAAACAGCAAAAGCTGCTGCACACACGATGTGCAGCAGCTTTTTTGCTTTGGGCCGGGCATGCATCGCGGCAGCGCACAGCCACCCACAGTCTCACGCTATCTTTTTTGAGAAAAATTTTGCAGTTTTTCTCAAACCACCGCCAACACGCCCCTATAATTGCTCCATCCTGAAAGCCCAGGTGGCGGAATTGGTAGACGCACTAGTTTCAGGTACTAGCGAGTAACATCGTGGAGGTTCGAGTCCTCTCCTGGGCACCAAACATCAAGCCATTGCACCCATGTGCAATGGCTTTTTTGTTGTCTGCTCGCACGCAAGTTGCCAGCCCGCACCCGCCACACTCCAACACCCCCCATATCCACCAGGTAAGCCCAGCACCAGGCCCATGAAAAAACGCCCTGGCGTTCAAGCACAGGGCGTTGTGGGGGAGGCGCTGTAGAAGGCTTACTTCTTCAGCAAAGCCTTCAAGGCATTTTGCAGGCGGCGGGCCGAGGCCTCGTCGCTGCCGGTGGCCAGCACCTTGGCAACATCCTGCTGCCAGGTCTCTTGCGGCGAAGGATCATTGCGGCGCGTCAGCAACTGCAATTGCAGTGCACGGCGGGCATTGATGTGCTCGGCAGGGGTGGGCACCTCAGCGGCCATCTCCAGGCGCAGCATGGCTTCGCGGCCATCACCGGCGGCAGGTGCGGCAATGGCCTGGCTCCAGCTGTTGCGCGAGCCGCTGGCAAGGCGTCCCAGATCCTGGGCCTGGGGCAGCAGCGCGGCATCGCGCTTGCTCCAGGCCTCCATCATCTGCGTCAGCGCCTGGCCATGGGCCTGGGTGGCGAGCTTGCGCAGGGCTGCCTGGGCATGCTCCACCGCATCGCGCTGGGCGCGGAAGGCGGCATCGCCCAGACGGGGACCCCGGTCTTCGCGCGGCGCGCGGTCCATGCGGTCGCCCCGGCCAAAGCGGTCGTCAGCACCACGGCGCTCCTGGCCACGGTCGCTGCGTGGGCCACGGCTGTCGCGGCCATCGCGGCTGTCACGGCGATCGCCACCGGGCTTGCCAGGGCGGCCAGCGGCTGCGGGCGCATCACGGCGCATACCAGGGCGGTCATCGCCGCTGCGCTGGGCAATCACGGGCTTGGGGGGCACAGGTGCTGGCGCTGGTGCCGGAGCAGCAGCAGCGGCCTCTGCATCGGCACCCTCCTGGGCTGCCGGCTCTGCCGGCTGCTCCGCATCCGCTGGCGCTGCCGCCGCTACGGCTGCCGTATCTGCTGCGACCGCCTCTGGCGCGGCCGCCTTTGCTGCAGCGGCAACAGGCTCGGCCGCCACCGGGGCTTGCTGGGCCTGCAGCGCTTGCTGCAAACCATCGAGCGCGGCCTGGATCTGGGCGGCATCGCCGCTGTGGTTGGCCGCTTCGAGCGCCTTGGAGGCATCGAGCACGGCCTGGTCGCGGGCGCTCAGCTGGTGCTGCACACGTTCGCGCTGCTGGGTCTTGCGGGCAAAGGCTTCATCGAGCGGCTTGCGGAACGCATCCCAGAGCTTTTGCTCATGGCGGCGGTCCATCGGCACGGACTGGGCTTCGGTCTGCCACTGGCGCTGCAGCTCGCGCACGGCGTCAATATTCAGGTTGGGCGCAGCGGCCAGCTCCACGGCCTGGGCCACCATGGCTTCGCGGCGTGCAATGCTCTGCTTCTGGGCTGCATGCAAAGGCGCAGAGGCCTCGTGCAGCGCGGTCTTCCAGGCCTCTTGCAGCTCGGCATAGGCCTTTTCGCCCACATGGCCACTGGCGCGCCAGCGGTCACCAAACTGGAACAGGTCGCGCTGAATGCGCTTCCAGTCGGTCGATGGCTTGTGCGCCTCGACCCAGCCCTTGAGCTCTGCAATCAGGGCCTCGCGCTCGGCGCGGTGCTTGGCACCCTCTTCGCGCACCTTGGACAGCCAGACCTCGACATGCTTGTAGGCCGCATTGCAGGCCTCATCAAATTTTTTCCACAGCGCATGGTTGGTGGGGCCGCTTTGGTCGGCCTTCTTCCAGTCCTCGCGCAGCTGGCGCAGCGCTTCTTGCAGCTTGCGGCCGCCCAGCTCCTGGCCTTCGGGGCGGGCGAGCAGGCCCTGGGCCTTGGCCAGCAGCTCCTCGCGCACCTTGTCGGCGCTCCAGCGCTGCCAGCCTTCGAGTTCACCGGCGGCGATCAGCGCGGTATTGACCTGCGATTCCAGGTCCTGGTCGATCAGCTTGCCATGCTGCTTGAGGGCAGCGCGCAGCTGCTGCGCCGCGCTGGATGCGCCCTTGCCATGGCCTTCGGCCGTGTGGGCCTGCAAGGCCTTGAGCGCTTCTTGCACCGCATGCTTGGCGCGCTTGGCTTCCTGCGGATCCGCAGCGGGCTTGGCAGCAGCAGCACGGGCGGCAGCCTGCTCCACCTCGGTGGGCAGGCCGCGCCCGGCGCGGATCTCGTCGGCCCAGACCGGCACCGTGGGCAGCGGTGCTTGCGCATCTTCAGCGGCAGCCAGGGTTTGCTTGAGGGCCGACTGGAACGCATCCCAGACCAGCAGCAGCTGCGACTTGGAGGCCTCGAGCATGCTCGGGTAGCGCGCTTCGACGCTGCCCCAGCTGGCATCGCCTTCGAGCACGGCGGCCTGGTCCTGCCAGTGCTGCACATCGGTGGCCAGTGCCGTCTCGGCAGACTGGGCATCCTTGTAGGACTTGGTGGAGAGCACTTCAACGCGCTGGGCCAGCAGCACGGCGGCCTCGCGCTGCACCTGCACGCGGTGCTGCAGGTCTTCAATCGTCTTGATGCGGTCGGCCAGCTGGATCTTGAGCGCAGCGAGCGGCTCGCGCGACAGCGGCGCGCCAGCCTTGGCGGCGTCGCGCTGCCAGGCCAGGGCATCGGCAATGTTCAGCTTGGAGGCGCCCAGCAGCTTCTCGGCCTTCTCGGCCCATTCCGCGGCGATGGCTTCCTGGCCCTTGGCGCGGCGCATCTCGTCCATGCGCTCACGGATGGCCTTGGCAGCACCCTTGTCGCGGGCAGACAGCTCCTTGAACACTTCCTGCAGCTGCTCGGCACCCGGGTTGGTTGCCAGCCATTCGCGCACCTTGGCTGCACGCTCACCCGAGGTGGCAGCCGAGAAAGCACCACCGGTGACGCCATCGAGGGGATGGGGGGCAGCGGCCGCCTTGGCGGGTGCGGGTGCGGGCTCAGGGGTTTCGGGCGTCTTGTTGCGCGAGATAAAGGGGAACATGGAGTCAGTTCAGTCGTAAATACGGCCTGCATCGCAGCGCAATGCAGCCATTGGCACATAAAAAAGAGGGAGGCCGGCCCGAGGGAGTCTCTGCGAAACTGCCTAGCCTGCATCCAGGTTGCTATTTTGACCCGGTTTGGCGTGGACTCCAAGCACACGGGCATCGCTATAAGGTAATTCAACCCAAGCATGGCCAAAAACAAAGGGCTGGCGCCCTGCGGCCCAGCCCTTGTTCAATGGCCTGTCAGCGCTCAGCGCGGCGCCAGACTGAGCTCGGCATGCGGCGTCCAGTCCTTGTCCTCGCCAAAGCCTTCGGTCTTGGCATTGCCCAGGAAGAGCCGCTCGAGCTTGACGCCCTTGCTGGCCAGGTAGTCACGCACCGTCACGCCCCGGGCCAGCGCCAGCTCGCGCATCGCATTGTCGGGCACGCTGATGCTGGTCAGCAGCAGGGTTTCCATCTCGGCCACCGGGATGTCGCTGGCCATGCCCACCAGGTTGCGCGGCTTCTGGATATCGGCACGTTTGTACACCTCCTTGAGCAAGGCGGGGTACTCGGCAGCGCTCACGGCCTGCACGTCTTCGGGTTTGCCACCGGCGCGCACCGCGCTGCGGCGCTTTTGGGCCAGCACCAGGTCGTCGATGCGGGCCTTGCGCCAGCCGTCCTTCTCGCGCTCCAGGTCGGCCTGGCCGGCAACGGTCAGCTGCAGCGCCGGCCGGTCCTCCAGCGCCTTGGCCACCTTGTCCAGACTTTGCTTGCTGTCCGCATCCAACACCGCACTGCCGGGGGCAAAGGGCACATGGCTGGCTTCGCTGCCGCCACCAAAGGCGCCCGAGAGCAGCGCAAACGGCGAGGTCACTGCCTTCATGATCAGGTTGCCAATCACCTTGAAGATGATCGGCGCCAGGCGGAACTGCGGATCGTTGAGCGAGCCGCTGATGGGCAGGTCCAGGTCGATCACGCCATTGCGGTCAGCCAGCAAGGCCACAGCCAGCTTGACCGGTAGGCTCGCTGGCGCGCCCTGCACCGCATCGCCAAAGGTCAGCTGGTTGAGCACCAGCTTGTTGCTGGCCGTCAGCAGGCCCTCGGGCGTCACGTCGTACTGCACGTCCACACTCATCTTGCCGCGCTCGATACCGTGGCCGGCGTACTTGATGCTGTAGGGCGTCAGCGGCGACAGCTCCAGATCGCGCACCTTGCCATGGATATTGAGCGCCAGCGGCTTGACCAGCGGGTTGAGCTTGCCGGTGATCTCCAGCGACGCGGTGCCTTCTGCCTTGCCGCGCAGCTCCAGCTCGGCCAGTTGCAGCTGGCCGGCCGTTGGCTCGGACGAGAACGCACCCATGCGCCCGGCGAGCTCGGACAGGTCGGCCGAGTAGTTGGGCCGCACAAACTGGTCGCTGAACTTGACGGTACCGCCGGCGAGCGTGATCGGGCCCATGTCGATGATGGGCCCCGTGGCGGGTTCGGGGCTGGTGGGCGCAGCCGGTGGGCTGACCGCTGCAGCACCCGATGCCTCGACCACCACGCCTTCGGATGGCGCGGCCGCATCGCCAGCGCCCGCAGCACTGCTGCCGCCCAGGTCCTGCAGATTGAGCTTGCCGTTCTCCTGCACCACGAGGCGCGCATAAAAGTCGGTCAAGGCCGTCTCGCCCACTTGCACTTTCATGCGCTGGCCCGGCACCATGTCCACGGCCAGGGCGCGCAGGCTCAGCAGCTTCCAGTTCAGCAGGTCATCGCCCGCCCCCATCAACCCAATGCCCAAGGTACCGGTACCCCGGTTGGCAGCAGCTGCAGCCGCCTTGCGGCCAGTCTCGCTCGCGCCATTGCCGTCGTCGTCGCCAGCATCATCACCGCTGGCCGGCGCTGCGGCGGCCACCAGGGGGCGCACGCGCACATCGTCCAGCCCGGCATCGCCCTTGACATGCAGCACCGGCCCCTTGTCCGATTGCGCATAGTCCACCGTGCCCCGGAAGTTGGCATCCGCCCGCACCAGGCGCACTGGCAGCAGGGCCGCCGCATAGGGCTCAAAGGCGTGGATGGGCAGCTGGCTCACATTCAGGCGCCCCACGGCCGACACCGGCGCCAGGCCCAGGCTGCCGTCATAGGCGATGCGGCCGGGCTCGGCGCGGCCGCTGCCAATCCGGCCCGAGAGCTTGAGCGGCGAGGGCTTGGCCTTGGTCGCCAGTGGCGCATAGTCGCGCAGCTCCAGATCCCAGCCGGTCAGGCGAAAGGCGACCTTGCGGGCGGTCGATTCATCCTGGAAGGCCAGCTGGGCACCCTTGATGGCAACCAGGTCCAGCTGCACATCCCAGGGTTTGCTGGCTGCGGCCTTGCTGGACGTAGCCGCCTTTGCGGGCGCCTTGGCCTCATTCTGGCGGGCCTGCGATGCGACCAGCCAGTCTTCAAACATCATGCGCCCGTCCTTGGCGCGCGAGACACCCAGCACCGGCTCGACCAGCTGCACCGAGCCGAGCTTGACCTGCTGGGCTTCGGTATCCAGCACGGCATCCTTGACCAGCAACTGGCGCAGCTCCAGCAGGTTGTTCTTGCCCTTGAGGCCGATCGCAGGGCCATGGGGCGGCGCGCAGTTGGCCTTGCTGTTGCACTGCAGGGCCACGTCCGACACGCGCATCTGCGCCAGCGCCACCTTGAGCGCCGTGCCCTGGCGGCTCAGGTGCATCTCGCTGTCTATCGTGCCCAGCAGGCCGGGCTCGATCACCCCAGTCAGATAGGAAGCGCCCAGTTGCAGCGGCAGGCCCGTGGTGCTCACATCCACCTCGGCCATCTGGTCGGTTGCCTTGCCCGAAAACACCAGGCGGCCGGTAGACGGCACACCCTGCGCACCCGACAGCCCCGACGAACCCTCAAAACTGAAAGGCTGCTTGAAGGGCCAGGCAATCTGCTGGGCCTCCATGCTGAAGTCATCGAGCTGTACGCGCGCAGGCAGCGGCACGCTTTCATCGACCCAAACCCCCTTGAGGCGGCTGAGCTTGAGCGCATCGACCCGCACCGACCAGGCAGCTTGGCCGCTGCTGGCTTTGCCTACGGATGCGCCAGTTTCGGCAGCGACTGCCTGAGAGTCCGCGTTGTCGGTCTTGCCAGCCTTGTCGTCCTTGGCTTCGGGGCTTGCACCATCTGCACTGGCCACGGAGGTTGCAGGCTCCGCCTTGTCTGCGGTGGCAGCGGTGTCTGTGGGCTTGGCGGCCTGCGGGGCATCCTCAGCCCGCCCCGGCAGCGCCTGGCCCTGGGCATCGAGCAGGCTCAGCTGGCCATTCTTGCCCCGCTTGAGCGACAGCTGCGCGCCATCCAGCGCCAGCTGGGCGATATGCACCTGCCCCAGCAAGGGCTGCACATCGGCCAGCTGCACATCCAGCCGCTCCCAGCCCAGCAATTCACCGCCGGCCGCGTCGTGCAGCTGCACAGCGCTGGCATGCACCTCGCCGCTCAGGCGCACCTGCGTCTTGTCCTGCTGCTCAAAGGCCAGTGCCAGGTCGGCATTGAGCACGCCGGCCACCAGCTTGACGGGCAAGGACGCGGGAATATAGGCCAGGTAGGGCTGGAGGTCGAGGTCCTTGATCGCAAATTGGGCCTCGGCCTTGCGGTCATCGGCAAAGGGCGTGGCCTCGGCATGGCTGGCAAACTGGCTGCCATTGAGCACAAAGGCCAGCTGGGGCAGCACCTTGATCTCGCGCTTGGATTCGAGGTTGCTCAGAAAAGGAATGCCCAGCTGCAGGCCCTGGAGTTCATGGGTCTGGCCCACGGTATCGTCGCGGAAGGCCACCTGCCCCTCTTTGAGCTCGATGTTGTAGAGCGCAAAGTGCGCCGTCTTGCCGTCATCGGGCGGCGGCTCAGGGCTGCGCAGCTTTTGCAGAATGTCGTCAAAGTCAAATTTCCCGGGGGCGGTCTGCGCGATGCGCAGCACGGGCTTGTCCACCTGGATGGCATCGAGCACCGGTGCGAGCCTGAACACCGACTGGATATCGGCATCCACATAGATGCGCTCGACCGCCAGCATCGCCGCGCTGTCTGCCTGGGGCCCGGCGATCTGCAGGTCGCGCACGGTCAGCTCCAGCGACCAGGGCTTGAACTCCACCGCCCCGATATGCACCGCCCGCCCGAGTTTTTCCGTGCCCAGCTTCTCCCCCTGGGTGCGCAGCAGCCAGGGCAGCAGCAGCCACGACAGCGCCCACAGCAGCAGCAGCGCCAGCAGGCACCATCCCAGCCGGCGCAACCAGCGCATCGCGACGACCTTTTTCTTGTTTGTTTCTTGCGTTTCGCTCACGGCGATGATCCTCACTCAGAGTCAGTACGGCCCACCCCATGGTATCCATGGCTGCGATGGCAGGCCCAAGATCCATTGTGCACAAATAAGCCGCTGTGGCGGCGCTGGCTTAGCACACAAAAGCGGCATCTGTCGCTGGTTCACAATCGTTCAAATCCTGCAGGCTGCCCCAGGAAACGGTGTGCCTCTCTATATATAGAGGAAAAACGCAGTTTCTATGGCGGCACCCCCTGCGGTAGCGGCACGGCCAGGGCTAAAGGCAGCAGGGGGCGATGCCGCGATGCACGGATCCAACAGCCGGATCGGGCAGCCGCCCGACCGACCGCCTCAAACACGGCCATGCTTTTCACACTGCGGCATGCCAAACCGCAGCGTGGAGCCGCAAAAACACAACGCCAGGCCCTGCTTTTTTGCGTCCACCTATTTTTTACCCAGGTATAAATACCAAAAACCTGATGTAGCCATGGGTTATTGGCTGTTTTATCCTGGTTTTTATACAGTTTTTTGGCCTTTTCAGGTGAAATTTGTGTAGGCGCAGATGACCGCATGATGACCAAGACCTGCCCGCCCAAATCAGGCCAGCGTTTTGCGCGGCCCGCAACGGTTCTGTGCGCCTATGCGCAGGCGGCACCCAGGCACCGCCCTGGGCTGCAAAAGCGCAAATGGGGCTGCGTGCTACACCAAAAACAGAGCACAACAGCCGCGCAGCATTTGATAAAGATTGACTTTTTGCTGCATCCTTTATATCAATCAATGTATTTAAAAGATTAAATACAAGCTATTGAACCCATAAAACGGGGTCCCCGACAGGGCCCCGATCCGGTGCTTTTTCTGCCTGCCATCCCAGTTGCAGGGGTGGCTGCCGCCCCTGCCTGGATCCGGCCCTGCGGCAGCCCGCTATACACGTTTTTTTATTACTTTTTTTTCTCATTTTTCGATTCAATAGTGTTGACTGAGTATTAAGCAAGCTTCTAGAATTCAGCCCATTGCATTGATTGCTGATTTTTTAGTCAACACCCCTCACGGTGTTTTGATCGTAGCCCCTGACACGCAAGAGCGTGCTTGAAACGACAAAGGGCCGTCTGCAACGCAGACAGCCTGCCGGAGACCACACAGGACAGTGTGGCTCCACCCTGCCAGACCCCAGCCCGGTGCACTATCCGCCGGGCTATTTGTTGGAGGTGGCGGGACTTAGAAAGGAAAAATCCCTATGACGGCTCCCGCGCAAGTGGATGCCGGTGCGCGCTCATTGAGCGCCACCATCAGCCGTGGTCTGATGACCATGGCACACAACAGTTTTGCTTTGATCGGTCTGGTGGTGGCGTTCTGCGCCCTCACCCTGGTGTCGCGCGACGATCTGCGCCACGCCGGCGAGGCGCAATTGCGCAGCTGGCTGCAGGCCCGCACCCATGCACCTGCCGTTGACCTGGCAGGTGCCGATGCCGACGCATCCACTGGCGACGATGCCGCCATGGTGGCTGCCGTGGACCGTGCCACCGCCAGCAACCCCCAGCAATTGCCCCGCAACCAGGCCAATGTGGCCTATTGGCTGGCCAAGAAATACCGCGTGGCGCCTGAGCCCCTGGCCGTGCTCGTCTCCGAAGCCTACCTGGTGGGCAAGGAAACCAAACTGGACCCCACCCTGATCCTGGCGATCATGGCCGTGGAGTCGAGCTTCAACCCCTTTGCCCAAAGCTCGGTGGGTGCGCAAGGCCTGATGCAGGTGATGACCAAGATCCACACCGACAAGTACGAGCACTTCGGCGGCCACTTTGCGGCCTTTGACCCGGTGACCAACCTGCGCGTGGGCGTCAAGGTGCTGCAAGAATGCATTGAGCGCGCCGGCTCGCTCGAAGGCGGCCTCAAATACTATGTGGGCGCAGCCAACCTGCCGACCGACGGTGGCTACGCCGCCAAGGTGATGGCCGAGCACTTCCGCATCAAGCAAGTGGCCGAAGGCCGCAGCAACACGCCCAAGGCACCGGTGGCCCCCACTGCCAAGCCTTCGCTGTCGGCCCAGGCGGATACGCCCGCCGCAGCCGGCACCGTGGCCGACAAGGCCAAGGCCGCCAGCAACAGCGCAGCTGCAGGCAACGCTTCTGAAACCGTGGCCCTGGCCGACAAGCAAGCCGCGCTGCCAGCAGCGGCCAAGGCCGAGGCCACCGCCGTGGCCATGGGTTCCTGACCAGCCCCTCCGGCTCATCGCCCTCTTCGCACAAGCACCCAGCCGGGTGCTTTTGTTTTTTCTGGCCCTGGCACAGCTTCCCGGAACCGGTTTTTATCCAGACGTGGCGATAAACCCATTGCCCCAGGCCGGTGCAGCCTGGGCTACACTAGCCGGGTACGCGACTGGCGATAGACATCTGTATGACCGGATTGTTGACGTGGAATGCAGGCCCGGCCTGCAGCAACCACCGGGGAGCGTACCGTGCAGTGCCAGGGCGAGCGCATCGCCCCCCGCACCCGCCACGTGTTAGCCGTGCGCCTGGGCAGCCCCTGTTTTCGCCAACCTCACTGTTGGCAGGCAGGGCTCACTTCTGACTCCAACGACCGCCATGTACCAACGTAACATCCTTGTCGAACAGACCGACGCAGAACTCTTTGCGGCCATCCAGGCCGAAAACCAGCGCCAAGAGCAGCACATCGAGCTGATCGCCAGCGAAAACTATGCCTCCCCCGCCGTGATGTGGGCCCAGGGCACCCAGCTGACCAACAAGTACGCCGAAGGCTACCCCGGCAAGCGCTACTACGGCGGCTGCGAATTTGTCGATATCGCCGAGCAACTGGCCATCAACCGCGTCAAGCAACTGTTCGGCGCTGATGCTGCCAATGTGCAGCCCCATTGCGGCGCATCGGCCAATGAAGCGGTTTTCCTGGCTTTCTTGAAGCCCGGCGACACCATCATGGGCATGAGCCTGGCCGAAGGCGGTCACCTGACCCATGGCATGCCGCTCAATATCTCCGGCAAGTGGTTCAACGTCGTCTCCTACGGCCTGAACGAGAAGGAAGAGCTGGACTACGACGCCATGGAAAAGAAGGCGCACGAGACCAAGCCCAAGCTGATCATCGCCGGCGCATCGGCCTACTCGCTGGAAATCGACTTTGCCCGCTTTGCCAAGGTGGCCAAGGATGTGGGCGCGATCTTCATGGTCGACATGGCCCACTACGCCGGTCTGATCGCCGCTGGCGAATACCCCAACCCCGTGCCCCACGCCGACGTGGTGACCACGACCACCCACAAGAGCCTGCGCGGCCCCCGTGGCGGCGTGATCCTGATGAAGGCCGAGCACGAGAAGGCCATCAACTCGGCCGTGTTCCCCGGCCTGCAAGGCGGCCCGCTGATGCACGTGATCGCAGCCAAGGCCGTGGCCTTCAAGGAAGCGCTGACGCCTGAGTTCAAGCAGTATGCCCAGCAGGTCAAGACCAACGCCCGCATCGTGGCCGAGACCCTGACCGAGCGCGGCCTGCGCATCATCTCCGGCGGCACCCAAAGCCACGTGATGCTGGTGGACCTGCGCGCCAAGGGCATCACCGGCAAGGAAGCCGAAGCCGTGCTGGGCGCTGCCCACATGACGATCAACAAGAACTCCATCCCCAACGACCCGGAAAAGCCGATGGTCACCAGCGGTATCCGTATCGGTACGCCCGCGATGACCACCCGTG
This sequence comes from Comamonas sp. MYb21, assembly GCF_037479395.1. Taxonomy (NCBI): domain Bacteria; kingdom Pseudomonadati; phylum Pseudomonadota; class Betaproteobacteria; order Burkholderiales; family Comamonadaceae; genus Comamonas; species Comamonas sp. MYb21. Next base: position 255,478 of record NZ_JBBGZC010000008.1, read on the forward strand.
GTTTCAAGGACGAAGAGGCGCGCCTCACGGCCAACCTGATCGCCGACGTGCTGGACAACCCACGGGACGAGGCCAACATCGCTGCCGTGCGCGCCAAGGTCAACGCCCTGACCGCACGCTTCCCCGTCTACCGCTGATCTGACCTGCGCCCGCGCCTATGAAATGCCCCTTCTGCAGCCATCCCGATACCCAGGTGGTGGAGACCCGTGTTGCAGAAGACGGCGGCTTTGTACGGCGCAGGCGCCAGTGCGGCAACTGCGAAAAGCGCTTCACCACCTATGAGCGGCCCGAAGTCAGCCTGCCGGTCATCGTCAAAAAGGACGGCCGGCGCATCGACTACGACCGCAGCAAGCTGCGCGGCTCATTCAGCCTGGCGCTGCGCAAGCGCCCGGTCCCCATCGACAAGGTGGACCTGGCGCTCGAGCATGTCGAGGACAAGCTGCGCACCTTGGGTGCGCGCGAGGTGCAGACGCATTTGATCGGCGAGCTGGTCATGGCCGAGCTGCAAAAGCTCGACAAGGTGGCCTACATCCGCTATGCCAGCGTCTACCGCAGCTTCGAAGACATTGACCAGTTCAAGTCCATCGTCGACGAGGTGACAACCCCGCCGCCCGAGCCCAAGAAAGACAGCGCCCGTAAAAAGGACTGAGGCACAAAAAAATGCGAACCCCTGGGTTCGCATTTTTTCTTTGGGAGCCGGCCACGGAGCCATCCCGGGCTGCGCCTTGTCAGTCTTGCGGCGCCTCGGCGGCAATCGGCCCCACCGCCTGCACCACATCGCTGTTCTGGGCGCGGTGGCGCAGCGCATGGTCCATCAGCACCATGGCCAGCAAGGCCTCGGCAATCGGTGCAGCGCGGATGCCCACGCAGGGGTCGTGCCGGCCCTTGGTGATGACCTCGGTGCTCTTGCCCTCGGTATCGATGGACTCGCGCGGGCTGATGATCGAGCTGGTGGGCTTGATGGCGATGCGGATCTCGATGTCCTGGCCGGTGCTGATGCCGCCCAGAATGCCGCCGGCATTGTTGCTGCGAAAGCCCTGGGGGCTGAGCGAGTCGCCATGCGTGGTGCCGCGCTGGGCCACGCTGTCAAAACCGGCACCAATCTCGACGGCCTTGACGGCATTGAGCCCCATCATCGCGTAGGCGATGTCGGCGTCGAGCTTGTCATACAGCGGCTCGCCCAGGCCCACCGGTACGCCGCTGGCCTGCACGCGGATCAGCGCGCCGCAGGAATCACCCGCCTTGCGCAGCGCATCCATATAGTCTTCATAGCGGGTCACATCGGCCACCGGCGCAAAAAACGGGTTGTTAGGCACATGCGCCCAGTCCTCAAAAGGCAGGGCCACCTCGCCCACCTGCAGCATGCAGGCGCGGAACGCGGTACCGAACTTCTCCTTGAGCCACTTTTTGGCCACGGCGCCAGCGGCCACCGTGGGCGCCGTCAGGCGGGCCGAGGAGCGGCCGCCACCACGCGGGTCGCGGATACCGTACTTGTGCCAGTAGGCATAGTCGGCATGGCCGGGGCGAAAGCTCTGCGCAATATTGGAGTAGTCCTTGCTGCGCTGGTCGGTATTGCGGATCAGCAGCGCAATCGGCGTGCCCGTGGTCTTGCCCTCGTAGACGCCCGAGAGGATTTCCACGCTGTCGGGCTCATTGCGCTGGGTGACAAACTTGCTGGTGCCGGGGCGGCGGCGGTCCAGGTCCTGCTGGATATCAGCCTCGCTCAACGCCATGCCCGGTGGGCAGCCGTCAATCACGCAGCCAATCGCCGGGCCATGGGATTCGCCAAAGTTGGTAACAGTAAATAAGGTGCCGAAGGTATTGCCGCTCATAGCCCGCCATTATCACTGATGCCGGTGCCCCACGCAGCCCTGCAGGGCTCACCAGCGGGGCTGGTCACCCCCAGGCGGCTGGCCGGCGTGGAGCCAGCCGCCGGGCAGGCCCTGCAGCACGGCGCTGTGGCGCACCGCACGCAGGCGGCCAAAGCCGGAGTCCAGCGTCTCCAGATAGGCGCCCCGCGGCGCGCCGCGGGGGGCCGTAGCCGCCGCCGCGGCGGCCCGCCGCGGGGCCCGGGGCGGGCGCCCCAGCGCGCCGCGCGCCCGCGCTACCTGCACATGCCAGCTGCCGCCCTGCGTAGCCTGGCGGTACAAGGCCGCCTGTATGCCAAAGGCCAGCAGAAAGCCTGCGCTGTAATCCAGAATCTGCAGCGGCAAGGCGCGCAGCCCCGCGCTGCCAAACGCCTGGCCCTCGGCCCAGTTGATGCCGCAGACGGTCTGCACCAGCGAATCAAAGCCGCGCCGGTCGGCCCAGGGGCCGCTGCGGCCATAGGCCGACAGGCTGGCATAGACGATACCCGGCCGCAGCCGGGCGGCAGACTGCGGGTCCAGCCCCAGCGCGTCCAGCGCGCCCGGCCGGTAGCCTTGCAGCAGCACATGGGCCTGGCCCAGCAACGCGGCCATGGCGCCCTGCCCTGCCGGGGTTTTCAAATCCAGCAAGGCCGAGCGCTTGCCCCGGCTCATATCGGCAATGGCCTCGATATTGGGCAGAGCTGGCCCATTGAGCATCAGCACATCAGCCCCTTGCGCCGCCAGGCTGCGGGCTGCTACGGGCCCTGCCAGAATGCGGGTCAGGTCCAGCACACGCAGGCCAGCAAGCGGCCGGTGCTGGGCCGGCACAGGCCCATCGCGGGGGGCGGCGGGCTGGTCGCTGTCCAGCTGCGTGATGGCCACCAAGGGCTGCGCGGCCACCGCCGCACTTTGGGGATGGGCCTGCCAGGCTTGCGGGCTGCGGGCCGCTGCCACCACCAGGCCGAGCGTTGCGGCACGCTCCTCCGCTGCCTGCGCCGTCCAACCTTGGAGCGCATCCGCCACCTGCTCCCGCGTGGTGGCCGCGCCGGTGGGCAGGCCCAAGAGCCGCAGCATGCCATCGCGGTGGTGCGCAAAATTGGCATGGATGCGCAGCCAGCCCGGCTCGCCGCGATCGGCGCCGCAGGCATAGAGGCCTGAGATGGGCGCCCAGAGATTGGGCTGCTCGCCGTCCAAGGTGAAATAGCCACTGCACTCGGCCAGCACATGGCCCACATCCACCTGGACCTGGGGCATGGCCAGCTGCTGGCGGTGCTGGTGGATCAAGGCGCTGGCCAGGCCGCTGGCCGCCACGGCCGCAGGCGCTGCCACATCCAGGCAAAAACTCGAGGGGTAGGCTGCGCCATCGCCGCTGAGCGCCAACGCGCCCTGCTGCAAAGCCTGCGCTGGCAGGCCCGCTTGCTGCCAGAGCATGTGCACGCTGGCCTGTATGGCCGCATGCAGCGGTTGCTGCGCCAGGTGGTGGCTGGTGGCGGTGTGGTTGTTGGTGGTTGGCAAGGCTTTCTCCTGGGTGACGGACTGCCGCCATTGCATACCTGCCGCACCCCGGGGTCAATCTTGATTGAGCCGATCCACATGCCATTCATCTCTCACTGCAGTAGCATGGCCCATGGTTTCTGCACGCCCCGCCCAACCTATCCCCGTCCCACCTTCCGACGACGACAGCCCCTGGCTCAGCAGCCAGCAGGCCGCCGCCATGCTGGGGGTGCAGCGCGCCAGCCTCTATGCCTATGTGAGCCGGGGCCTGCTGCAAGCGCACCGCCAACCGGGCCTGCGCGGCCATGTCTATGCCCGTATCGATGTGCAGCGCCTCGCGCGCCAGCGGCAAACCGTGCGCAACCCCGCGCAGCTGGCCCGCTCCACCCTGGACTGGGGCACACCGGTGCTGCGCTCGGCCATCACCCAGGTGGCGCAAGGGCAGCTGTACTACCGGGGGCGCGATGCGCTGCAATGGGCGCAGCACGCCAGCCTGGAAGACACCGCCGCGCTGCTGCTGGGCCAGCCCATCGCGGCAGAACCCGACAGCGCCCGCAGGGCCCCCCCCAAGGCAGCCGCAGCACAGCCCCTGCCGCAGCCCCGCCCACCCGAGCAGGTACTGCGCGCCTGGCACAGCCTGCCCGCCCACGATCTCAACCTGGCCCAACCCGGCTGGCCCCGGCCGCTGCTGCAGCAGATGCTGGAGGTACTGACGGGGCTACCGTCCAGCGATAAAGCCCAGCCTGCAGCCGAACGGCTCATCCACCAGCAGCTCGCCGCCCTCTGGCAAGTAGATGCAGTGGGCGAAAACACCTTACGCCAGGCCCTGGTGCTCTGCGCCGACCATGAGCTCAATGCCTCCAGCTTTGCAGCCCGGGTGGTGGCATCAACCGGCGCCAGCCTGCATGCCAGCCTGGGCGCAGGTCTGGCCGCGCTGACCGGCCCACTGCACGGGGGGATGACGGCGGTGATCGACCAGCACTGGGACGACTGGCATGCGGCGCGGCGCAGCAGCGAGGCATTGCCCCCATCACTCGCCCAGCTGCTGGCGGACACCCGCATCAACGGCAGCCCGCACTACTGCGCGGGCTTTGGCCACCCGCTCTACCCGGCAGGCGACCCGCGCAGCCAGCGCCTGCTCCGCCTGCTGCCTGCCGATGCGCAGCGCCATGCCCTGCTGGCCGCCGTACACCACCACACGGGCCTGCACCCCAGCCTGGACTATGCGCTGGTCGCCATCCAGCACGGCCTGGGCCTGCCCGCAGGCGCGGCCTTTGTGCTGTTTGCACTGGGCCGCACGGCAGGCTGGCTGGCCCATGCGCTGGAGCAGCGCGACAGCGGCCAGCTGATCCGCCCCCGGGCCCAGTATGTGGGCTTGCCGGCCGAGACAGATGCGCAGGCGGAGGCCCCTGACACGGCCGACACCAGCGCCGGCCGCATCCCCGGGCGCATCATCCGTTTCTGACCCGTAGCAAGCCTCTGCTCCAAAGCACAGGCGCAAAAAAGCGGCCTCGCGGGCCGCTACTTTGGCAGTTCTGGCAGATGGCCGGTTCAACCTCCCAGCTGGGCCAGCCGCTGCATCAAGAATCGGTCTCGCCTTCCACCGGCCAGTCGCGGATATAGGCCTTGAGCATCTTGTTCTCGAAGTTCTGGCTGTCGACGACGGCCTTGGCCACGTCGTAGAAGCTGATCACACCCATCAGCATCTTCTTGTCCATCACCGGCATATAGCGGGCATGGCGGTCGAGCATCATGCGGCGCACCTCGTCCATGTCGGTTTCCATCGTGCAGGTAAGCGGTGCATCGTCCATCACGCTGCGCACAAGGATATTGCCTGCAGTGCCGCCATTGTTGACGATGGCGACGATCACCTCGCGGAACGTCAACATGCCCACGACATCGCCGTGCTCCATCACCACCAGCGAGCCAATGTCCTTCTCCGCCATGGTCTGGATCGCGTCGCCCAGAGGGTCGTTGACGCTGGCCGTGTAGAGAGTGTTGCCTTTGAGGCGGAGGATATCGCTGACTTTCATGGGTGTCTCCTTGTACCGTTCTCCGATGCTGGCGGGCCCGCCTGCGTGCACACGCATCGGCGACAGGCCTGCCCGCCCAGGTCTGCTAAATATAGCCGACAATGCCCGTCCAGAACGACAACATCGCGGAGATACGCCATGCCCGGTTACACCGACCCCGGCTTTGACACCCTGAGTCTGCACGCTGGCGCCCAGCCGGACCCGGCCACCGGGGCTCGCGCCGTCCCCATCCACCTGACCACCTCCTTCGTCTTCGAGTCGAGCGACCACGCAGCCAGCCTCTTCAATCTGGAGCGGCCCGGCCATGTCTACAGCCGCATCAGCAACCCCACCAATGCGGTGCTGGAGCAGCGCGTCTCGGCACTCGAAGGCGGTGTGGGCGCGATCGCGGTGGCCAGCGGCCAGGCCGCGCTGCACCTGTCGGTTGCGACCTTGATGGGCGCGGGCAGCCATATCGTTGCCAGCACCGCGCTCTATGGCGGCAGCCAGAACCTGCTGCACTACACCCTGGCCCGGTTTGGCATCGAGACCACCTTTGTCCAACCCGGCGATATTGACGGCTGGCGCGCAGCGGTGCGGCCCAACACCAAGCTGTTCTTTGGCGAGACGGTGGGCAACCCCGGCCTCGATGTGCTGGACATCCCCACCGTCTCGGCCATCGCCCATGAGGCCGGCGTGCCCTTGCTGGTCGACTCCACCCTGACCTCGCCCTGGCTCATCAAGCCCTTTGCGCATGGCGCCGACATCGTCTACCACTCGGCCACCAAGTTTCTCTCCGGCCACGGCACCGTCATCGGCGGCATCGTGGTCGATGGCGGCAGCTTTGACTGGGAAAAGTCGGGCCGCTTCCCCGAGCTGACCGAGCCCTATGACGGCTTCCACAACATGGTGTTCAGCGAGGAATCGACCACCGGCGCCTTCTTGCTGCGCGCGCGGCGTGAAGGCCTGCGCGACTTTGGCGCCTGCATGAGCCCGCACAGCGCCTGGCTGATCTTGCAAGGCATCGAGACCTTGCCGCTGCGCATGGAGCGCCATATGCGCAACACCGAAAAAGTGGTGCAGTTTCTGGCCAGCCACCCGATGGTTAGCCGCGTGGGCCACCCGATGCTGGAGAGCCACAGCTCCTACGCGCTGGCGCAAAAGCTGCTGCCACGCGGCGCGGGCTCTGTGTTCAGCTTTGACATTGCCGGCAACCGCAACCAGGGCAAGAAGTTCATCGAGACGCTCAAGGTCTTCAGCCACCTGGCCAACGTCGGCGACTGCCGCTCGCTGGTCATCCACCCGGCCAGCACCACGCACTTTCGCATGCACGACGATGCGCTGGCGCAGGCGGGCATCAGCCAGGGCACAATCCGCCTATCGATCGGCCTGGAAGACGCTGACGACCTGATCGATGACTTGAAGCGCGCGCTCAAGGCCGCAGAGAAGGCGGCATGATGGAAATCCGTGTCTTTGCACTGCAAGATTCCGAAGCCGTTGTGCAGCTGTGGCATGACTGCGGCCTCTACCGTCCCTGGAACGATCCGCACAAGGACATTGCGCGCAAGCTGAGCGTCTCGCCCGAGCTGTTCTGGGTCGGGGTCGATGAACAAGGCGCGGTGATGGCCAGCATCATGGTCGGCTACGACGGCCACCGGGGCTGGATCAACTATCTGGCGGTGCACCCCAGCCAGCAGCGCAAAGGTTATGCCGGGCAGCTGATGCAGCGGGCCGAGGCCGAACTGACGGCACTGGGCTGCCCCAAGCTCAACTTGCAGGTGCGCGCCGGCAACGAGGCGGTGATCGCCTTCTACGAAAGCCTGGGCTATGCCAACGACCAGACCGTGAGCCTGGGCAAACGCCTGATTGCCGACATCTAGCCTCAGCCACACCATCGGAGCACAGACATGCGAATCCAAGTACAAGGTGCCGACCTGTATGCCTACACCGGCGGCAAGGCGCTGGATGCGAACCAGCCCACTGCCATCTTTATCCACGGCGTGCTGTGCGACCACAGCGTCTGGGCACTGCAAAGCCGCTACCTGGCCAACCACGGCTGGAACGTGCTGGCCATCGACCTGCCCGGCCACTGCAAAAGTGGCGGCCCGGCGCCGCGCACGGTGGAAGAAGCGGCCGAGACCATCGCCCAGCTGATCGATGCCGCAGGCCTGCAGCAGGCGGCCCTTATCGGCCACAGCTGGGGCAGCCTGATTGCGATGGAAGCGGCCGCACGCCTGGGCGCGCGCATCAGCCACCTGGTGCTGGTCGGCACGGCCGACCCGATGAAGGTTGCCCCCGCCCTGCTGGAGCAAGCGCTCAGCGCAACCGACCAAGCGATTGCCATGGTGCAGACCTTCTCGCGCGCAACCCTGGCCCCACCCTCGGGTGCTGGCAGCTGGGTGTTTGGTGCCGGCATGGCGCTGGCCCGCCGCGTGCAGGCCAGCAACGGCGACACCAACCTGCTGCACACCGGCTTTGTGGCCTGCGACAGCTACCGCAATGGCCAGGCCGCGATGGCCGCCCTTGCATGCCCGGTGCTGTTTGTGCTGGGCGAGCAAGACCAGATGACCCCGGCCCGCGCCGCGCGCAGCCTGGTGGACGCCGCCAGGGCCGCTGGCAAGCAGGTGCAGGTCCAGATGGTGCCCAGCGGCCACAACCAGATGACCGAGTCACCCGACGCGACCTTGTTTGCAATCCACCGTTTCCTCAGCAGCCACGCAACCGCATCCCCAACGCAGGCTTAAGAGGCTATTGCAGCGCAGTACGTGGGCCTATCAGCTTTGCTTTTGCGATATTGCTTTTGTTTTTATAGCAGAAGATCAAGTATGTATCTGGCGTAAGAAGGCGTAAGCCACCGCAAAAAATGCCGCAATGCCGGCATCAAATGCGTTAGCCTATCTGCCAGGCCGATGGAGGCCCAGACAGCTGCACCTGAAAAGCTGCAGACCCGATACATACGACTTATGCAATACAAGGCCCTTCCCTGTTTGCTGCAACACTGCCAGGCGCAACCCTGGCATCTGCTGCGGCCGCGCGTGGACATGGACCTGGAGCGATGGGCAGAGACCTGGGCAGACCAGTTGTCAAGCCTGCATGAATTCTCCAGCCATGGCTACTATGGTCTGGATGTGCAAGATCTGGACGCCGACAGCCAACGTGCTGCCCGGGCCGGCTGGTGCCGTGCCGCGCTGCAATCGCTGGCACTGTTGGATCTAGCCTACAGCCGGGGCCTGCCGCCTCGCGCGATGGAAACCCTGTTCGAGCATGTGCTGCATTGGTGCAATGAGTATGCGGTCTTTATGCGCAGCGATGCCGCAGCGCCGGCGCAAGCGCGCCAACCGATCAACCCCGCCTCCAACAGCTACCCGGCTGCCGTGCAACTGCTGGCGCTGCCCGTATTGCTGGAGCGCCAGGAGCTGATCCCCGGCATTGTCGAGCGCCTGCTGGGCAACCGCTGCGACTGCCTGCTCGACTACCTGAGCGCCCTCGCCTGCGAAAAGGACGAAGCCTCGGCCCAGGTCTTCTGCCCCAAGCCCTATGCCGATCTGATGGCTTTCTTCGAGCAGTCCGAGCTGGGCACCGAGCCCTTGCAAGCCTATCTGGACGAGAACTACAGCAGCCAGCTGCACCCTGCGCTGGCCGCCATTGGCCGGCTGATTGGCATGGGCGAGCACCACCCCCGCTGGGCCTGGGAAGTCGCCGCGCTGGTGGTGCTGTACGAGCTGGATGACAGCCCCCTGACCGCCTACAGCAGCTACCCCGCCGACATGGTGGCGCTGGCCCGCCAGCGCTTGGCCTTCAATGAGGCCAGCTTCGCCGCGCACTGAGCGGCTTCAGCTATCTCTGCGCATCGCCATCAGGTAGGCCAGGCCGCTGATGGGCAGCCCCTCTCAGCGATCAAACTGCCCTCAAGCCTTGGGCTGCAGGGCTTGGGTCTCATCACCCAGCACAGGCTCCAACTCCTGCGCTGCTGCTTCCACCTCTTCCGCAGGCACCTCCTCCGGCAGCCACTGGCGGCGCTCGAGCAGCGCAATCAGCGCGATCTGGTCGAGGCCGCTGTGCCACCACAAAGGCTCGGTCGCCTCGTTGCGGTCCAGCATCAGCGCGCTGACCAGCGGTGCAGCCAGGGTCTGCGCCGGCTCGATCAGCAGCACATAGCGCATGTCATGCTGGCTCTCGGGCGCGCCCGCGCTGGTTCGGCGCTCGTCCACATCGACGACGGCGCCCACCCAGTCGAGCTGGCACAGCACATCGAGCGCGCGGTGCAGCTGCACATCTTCTACCTGCAAGCGGGTGGCAAGCTGGTGCAGGTAGAGGCCCTTCTCGGGCTGGTAGCGCATCAGGTTGAGCGCGCGCAGGCATTCGAGCGCGAGCTGAAAATCCCAGCTCTGCGCCAGCGGCAGGCGCGCCACACCGGCCAGCAGGCTGGGCAGGTAGGCAGCGACCACCGCGCCCAACAGCACAATCACCCAGGCCACATAGATCCAGATCAGCAAGATTGGCAAGGTCGCAAAGGTGCCGTAGATGGTGGAATAGGTTGGCACATGCACGAGGTACAGGGTCAGCACCTTCTTGGCCACCTCGATGCCCACGGCGACAAACAGCCCGCCGGCCAGCGCATCGCGCCAGCGCACATGGGTGTTGGGCACATAGCGGTACATGGCGGTCACGCCCGATGCCAGCAGCACAAACTCCAGCGAATCAAAGGCCAGGCGGATGAGGTAGGGCAGCTCGCCCATCGCGCTGCGCGAAGCGGCCACCACCGACGAGGTCAGCACCAGGCTGGAGGCCAGCACCAGCGGTCCCAGCGACATGGCCGCCCAGTAGATCAGCACCCGCTGGCCCAGCGGACGCAGCTGGCGCACGCGCCAGATGTTGTTCAGGGTGCGGTCCATCGTCAATATCAGCGCCAGCGCCGTCACCAGCAAAAAACTCAGGCCCGCCAGGCCCAGGCGGCTGGCCTTGGACGCAAACTGCGTGATATAGCCCAGCACCTGGCTGGCGATGGTGCTGGGGATCAGGCTCTCGATCAGCCAGCGCTGCAGCTGCGCCTCGACCGTCGCGAACATCGGAAAGGCGGTGAGCAAGGCCAGCGCCACCGTGAAGAAAGGCACCAGTGCCAGCATGGTGGTAAAGGTCAGGCTGCTGGCCGTCAGGCCCAGGCGGTCCTCGCCAAAGCGCGTGCGCAAGGTATTGACGGTGTTGCGCCAGGGAAAAGCCGCGAATTGCTGCCACCACAAAGCCCATCCCTGGCGCGGTTGCACCTGCAAAGATGCCGCGTTTTTCTCATCACTGACGTACATACCGATATGATGCCATTTCCATGCCTGCATCCACCCCTGAACCCGCCGCAAATCTGCCTGATTTGGTAACGCCTGCCGCTGCGGGTGCAACTGCGGGTGCCGCTGCGCAGTTTTCGCGCTGGCTGGCCGTGGCGGCCTTGCTGGGCCTGGTGCTGCTGTCTCTGGCCTGGGAGCTGTGGCTGGCCCCCTTGCGGCCCGGCGGCTCCTGGCTGGTGCTCAAGGCCTTGCCGCTGTGCATTCCATTGGCCGGCCTGCTCAAGCGCCGCATGTATACCTACCGCTGGCTGAGCCTGCTGGTGTGGCTGTATTTTATTGAGGGCGTGGTGCGCGCCTGGGGCGATGCGCCGCCCAGCCGCTGGTGCGCGCTGGCCGAGATCGCGCTGTGCCTGCTGCTGTTTGCCGCCTGCGTGCTGCATATCCGGGGCCGCCAACGCGCCGCCTCCCCGGCCACCCAGCGCGCAGCCGCTTCCTAGAACCGTTTTCTTTTTATTTGCTGAGACTTCCGATGACCGACCTGATTGCGAGCTTGCGCCAGATTGTGGGCGATGCCCATGTGCTTACCGAGGGCGACCTGACGGCCTATGAGCAGGACTGGCGCCGCCGCGTCCACGGCAAGGCGCTGGCGGTGGTGCGCCCCGCCACGACCGAGCAGGTAGCCGCCGTCGTCAAGGCCTGCGCGGCCAATGGCACCTCCATCGTGCCCCAGGGCGGCAACACCGGCCTGGTCGTGGGCTCCACGCCCGATACCTCGGGCCAGCAGGTGGTGCTGAACCTGGGCCGCATGCAGGCGATCCGCGCGATCGACACGGACAACCTGACCGTCACCGTCGAGGCCGGCTGCATCCTGCAGACCCTGCAGGAGCGCTGCGAGAGTCAAGGCTATCTGTTCCCGCTGTCGCTGGCCGCCGAAGGCAGCTGCACCATTGGCGGCAACCTGGGCACCAATGCCGGCGGCACCCAGGTGGTGCGCTATGGCAATACGCGCGAGCTCTGCCTGGGGCTGGAAGTGGTCAACGCCCAGGGCGAGATCTGGAACGGCCTCAAGGGCCTGCGCAAGGACAACACCGGCTACGACCTGCGCAACCTCTTTATCGGCAGCGAAGGCACCCTGGGCGTGATCACCGCAGCAACGATGAAGATCTACCCGATGCCCGCGAGCCAGCTCACCGCCTGGGCGGCCTTGCCGTCGTTCGATGCTGCCGTGCGCCTGCTGGCACTGGCGCACCAGTACCTGGGCGCGGGCCTCACCGGCTTTGAGGTGATGAACCGCTTTGCACTGACCCTGGTCGACAAGCACATGCCCCAGCTGCGCGTGCCCTTTATCGACAACCCCGCCTTCCCCTATGCCGTGGTGCTGGAAAACTCCGACAGCGAATCGGAAGAGCATGCCCGCAGCCGCTTTGAAGCCTTGATGGAAGCGGCATTCGAGCAGGAAATCGTGCTCGATGCCGTGGTCGCCGAGAACCTGGGCCAGGCCCACAACCTCTGGCATATCCGCGAGAGCATTCCGCTCGCCCAGGTCGAGGAAGGCCTCAACATCAAGCACGACATCTCCGTGCCCATCTCGCGCATCCCGGAGTTTGTCGAGCATGCCACCCAGGTGCTGAACGACAAGGTCCCGGGCATGCGCCTGGTCAATTTCGGCCACCTGGGCGACGGCAACCTGCACTTCAATGTGCAGGCGCCCGAGGGCGGGGACGCCAAGCAGTTTCTCGACGAGCGCGAGCACGAGGTCAACCACATCGTCTATGACGCGGTAGCCGCCTTTGGCGGCTCCATCTCGGCCGAGCACGGCATTGGCACGCTCAAGGTCGATACCTTGCCGCAGTACCAGTCGCCGGTGGCCTTGTCGATGATGCGTGCGGTGAAGGCCGCGCTGGACCCGCAGAACATCATGAACCCGCATGCGATGGTCACACGCGCTTAAAACCCAGCGCCAAAACAAAACAGGGCGGCCCTCCATGAGGTGCCGCCCTGTTTTTTTACGCATCAGCGGATCACGACGCCGGCGTGCCCACCGCGTTGCTGATCATCTGGTTCACATCCTTGGGCCAGGAAAACGCTGCGCCCGGGTCCTGCACCACGCGCGGCTGGCCGTCCTGCAGCCACCAGATGCGCATGGTGTTGCTCTTGGCATCCAGCGCCACAGCGGCGGCATTCTGGCCACCATCGTGCTGGCGGTTGCCGGTGATGTAGTAGACGGAGCCCTGTTTGCTCAGCGGCCCGGTCACCTGCAGGTTCTGCATAAAGGCCGCGCGGTGCTCGCCCAGCAGGTGCTGCATGCGCGCAGCCATCACGCCTTGCTGCAAGAAAGCGGCATCCTGCGGGTACTGGCCCACCTGGGCCTGCAGCTGGTTCCAGGCCTGTTGGCCGCTGGGGTTGCCGCCAGCGGGCGTGGTCTGGCAGCCGGCCAGTGCCAGCGCCGCAGCAGCGCCCAGGGCCAGGCCCCATTTTTTCGTCATCATCCACATAGTTAGCTGTCCTTGTAGCGTTTGCCGCGCCCTCTCCTGCGCCAGGCAAACTGTCGATGTCCCGCTGCCCACCTGTGCTTGCCACGGCCATGCACCGCCGGCCCCGGTGGGCCCGGGCGCCAAAGCCGACACCCTACACCAATTTATGGCTGCTCAGGGCGGCCGCAGACATCTCCCACACTGGCTTATCCTTACGGCCTACGCAAAAAGCGCAGGCATCGTACAGTAGGCCCTTTGGGCCTCGCCCCCTGCCCCGCCCTCGCAGTGCGCCCATCGCACCGGGCCAGGCAATGCCTTAGCACCAGCGAGGCGGCAAGGCCCCCGTCTCGATCAGGCCAGAAGAACATGAAGCAATACCTCCAACTCGTCCAGAACATCCTGGACCAAGGCTCCTGGCAGTCCAACCGCACAGGCATCCGCACGCTCAGCATGCCCGGCGCCATGCTCAAGTTTGATCTGCAGCAAGGCTTCCCGGCCGTCACCACCAAGAAGCTGGCCTTCAAATCCGCCATCGGTGAGATGGTGGGCTTTCTGCGCGCCGCGCGCAGCGCCGCCGATTTCCGCGCGCTGGGCTGCAAGGTCTGGGACCAGAACGCCAATGAAAACCAGGCCTGGCTGGCCAACCCCTACCGCCTGGAGGCCGACGACCTGGGCCCCGTCTACGGCGTGCAATGGCGCCAATGGCCGGCCTACAAGCTGATCGACCAGGCCCTGCCCCAAGGCGCCGCCCAGGTGGCCGACGCGCTGGCCAAGGGCTACACCCAGATTGGCGAAGTGGCCGAAGACGGCAAGCGCCAGATCGTGCTCTACAAGGCCATCGACCAGCTGCGCCAGTGTCTGGACACCATCATGACGGACCCGGGCAGCCGCCGCATTCTCTTTCACGGCTGGAACTGGGCCCAGCTCGAAGAAATGGCCCTGCCCCCTTGCCATCTGCTCTACCAGTTCCTGGTTGACCAGAGCAAGCGCGAGATCTCGCTGTGCCTGTATATCCGCAGCAATGATGTCGGCCTGGGCACCCCCTTCAACCTCACCGAAGGCGCTGCGCTGCTGCACCTGATGGGGCGCCTGAGTGGCTACACCCCGCGCTGGTTCACCTACTTCATCGGTGATGCCCACATCTACGAGAACCACCTGGACATGCTGCAAGAGCAGCTCAAGCGCGAGCCCTTTGAGTCGCCGAAGCTGGTGCTGTCCGACCGCATCCCCGACTATGCGGTGACCGGCCAATACGAGCCGGAGTGGCTGGAGAAGGTGGAGCCCTCGGACTTCTGGCTGGAAGGCTACCAGCACCATGCACCGCTGACGGCGCCGATGGCTGTGTAAACAACAACGCCCGCAATCGCGGGCGTTTTGCTGAGGGCGGTGCCTTAGCCCCCGCAGCGCTCTTTCAGCGCTTCAAACGACGCCCGCTTTTGCTTGCGGATCGGCAGCGGCAGCGCAATCGACTCGGCCTCGATCTGCATGCTCTTCATGCGCTCCGGGTCGGGGCAATCGGCCGGGCGGGGTTCTGGCTCATCGGCGGGTGCGGTTGCCGGTGGTGCGGACGGCGGCGGGTTATCCGTTGGGCGGCTGGTGGCCGGGCGGTCATGCTCGCGCGGGTTGATGCCCTGGCTGGAGGGCGTCACGGTGATCGCCTCGGCCTTCTGCCCGGCTGCGCAGGGCTCATCCTGAAAGCTGGTGCGGCCCTGGGCATCGACGCATTTGTTGATGGCCCAGGCCGGTGCGCTCAGCAAAGACGCTGCCGCGAGCAATCCGGCAGCGAGGGTATGGCGGGCGTAGGGCATGGGCAATCCAGACAGGTGGCAAAAAGCCCATTATGCGGCAGGCCCCCCACCCGCCCCGGCTCAATCCAGATCAATGCGCACGCCGCTCTGGAGGAGCGCCTGCAGCTTGCGGGTTTCGGCCTGCAGAAACTGGCCAAAGGCCTCGGGTGTGGACAGCGACACCAGCAAACCGGTCTTGGCAATCTGGGCGCGCACGGCAGGGTCTTCAAGGGCGCGGTGCAGGTCGGCATTGATCTGCCGCACCACCGCATCGGGCGTTGCAGCCGGCGCCAGCATGCCAAACCAGCTGCCACTGACAAAGTCCATGCCCAGCTCCTTGAAAGTCGGAATCTCGGGCGCGCCCGGGTGGCGCTGCTCGGCAGCAATGGCCACGGCTGCCACCTTGCCCGACTTGACCAGCGCGTACGACGACATGCCGTCAAACATGCCATCGACGACACCCGCCATCAGATCGGTCATCGACGGCCCCTGGCCCTTGTAGGGCACATGGGTAAAGCGGATGCCCGCCTTGGTCGCAAACAGCTCGGCCGCCAGGTGCGGGCTCGACCCTGGTCCGGACGAGGCCAGCTTGAAGCTGCCCGGCTCGGCCTTGGCGCGGTCGATCAGGTTTTGCAGCGACTGGCCACGCAAGCGGTTGGTGACCAGCAGCACATTGTGGCTGGAGCCCAGCAGGCCCACGGGCCGGAACGCATCGGGCCCATAGGGCAACTGCCGGCGCAGCACCGGGTTGGAGGTGTAGGCATAGCTGGTGAACAGCAGCGTGTAGCCATCGGCTGGCGTACGGGCCACGGCGCTCGTGCCGATGATGGTGCCTGCGCCATCGCGGTTCTCCACCACCACCGGCTGGCCCCAGAGCAGCGCCAGCTTCGCCGCCAGCGAGCGGGCCAGCGTATCGGTCAGCCCGCCGGCAGAATAAGGCACCACGATGGTTACGCGCTTGTGCGGAAAAGCGGCCTGCGCCTCAGCGGCCGGTGCAGTGGCCACGCAGCAAGCCAGGCCCAGCCCCAGCGCGGTAGCGCGCCAAAAAATCCTAATCGACATAAGACCTTCCTTGCCCAGCCTGTCTGCCGGGCAATTGCCAGACCATTGCAAAAGTGGGCTGTGCCAATACGGCACAGAGGGGCCTGGACAGAGGGCTGCAGAGCCTTCAGCCCCGCTGCCTGTCCGGGGCGTCGCTCAATCGACCTTGAGCTTGGCCACCTTGGCCAGCTGCTGCCACAGCGCCATATCGCTCTTGACGACCTGGCTGAACTCCGCGGCCGACTTGTGCGCAGGGATCAGCATGTTCTGCTCGGCAAACTTGGCCTTCATCTCGGGGCTGCCCAGCGCCTGGCCCAGATCGGCATTGAGGCGGTCGATGATCTTGGGGTCGGTCTTGGCGGGGGCAAACACGCCGTACCAGCCGTCGGCGTCGAAGGTGTAGCCCTGCTCGGTCAGGGTCGGCACCTCCTGCAGCGCCGGGCCGCGCGCCGAGCCGGTGGCGCCCAGTGCACGCAGCTTGCCGCTGCGGATATGAGGAATGGGCGAGGCGATATCCATAAAGCCCACGCCAATCGTGTTGGCCAGCAGATCGCCCAGCTCCACGGCAGTGCCCTTGTAGGGCACATGGGGCATGTCCAGGCCGTAATGGGCCTTGATGCCTTCCATCACCAAGTGGCCGGTCGAGCCACTGCCCCAGGAACCATAGGCCAGGCGGCCCGGGTGGGCCTTGGCGTACTGCACCATGTCGGCCAGGTTCTTGAAGCCGGTCGCAGGGTTGGTCACCAGCAGCACGCCCGCTGCACCCACCTGCGCCACGGGCGCCAGGTCGCGCATGGCGTCATAGGGCATCTTGGGCTGGATGATAGGGTTGATCGCAATCGACGACGACGGCGAGAACAGCAAGGTATAGCCATCGGCCTGGGCCTTGGCCACATGGTCATTGCCGATGATGCCGTTGGCGCCGGCCTTGTTCTCGACGTAGAGGCTTTCCTTCAGCGTAGACTGCAGCGGCGGCAGCAGCATGCGCGCAAAGATGTCGCCGCCCGATCCGGCCGGCCCCGGCACAATCATCCGGATCGCCTTGTTGGGCCAGGCGGTATTGGCCAGCGCCGTGCCGGTGCCCGCTGCAGCCAGCAGGCCCAGCAGCATCTGCCGGCGGTTGAAGTTTGCGCATGAATCGGTCATTTTTGTCTCCTGTTGACTGCGGATAGCCGGCCCTTGCCACAGCTACCACCTGGTTCTACCGCTGGCCATGTCAGCGCTGCCCGGGCTTGTCGCGCCCGGTGCAGCCGCCAGCGCGCTCGTTACGACATCTTCAGATCGGCCAGCTTGGCCAGCCCACCCCAGATCTTCATATCGGACTGGATGGAGCGGGCAAACTCTGCCGCGGGTTTGACGGCAGGCAGGGCCATGTTCTGGTCTTCAAACTTTTTGCGGATATCGGCGCTTTGCGCCACCTGCACCAGGGCCTGGTTCAGCCGCTCCACCATCTCGGGGTTGGAAGTGCCAGCGGGCAAAAACATGCCATACCAGCCGTCGGCATCAAACTTGAAGCCCTGATCGGTAAAGGTGGGCACCTGCGGCGTGGCCGGTGCGCGCTGCGTGCCCGTCACCCCCACGGCCAGCAGCTTGCCATTGCGGATATGCGGCACGGGCGACGCGATGTCCATAAAGCCCATCGGAATGTTGTTGCCGATGATGTCCGACAGCTCGGTGGACAGCGCCTTGTAGGGCACATGGTGGATGTCGATGCCGTAATGGGCCTTGAGGCCCTCCAGCGCCAGATGGCCCGACGAACCATTGCCCCAGGAGCCGCAGGACAGCTTGCCCGGGTTGGCCTTGGCATAGCGCACCAGGTCGGCCAAGGAGGCAATGCCGGTGTCAGGATTGGCGACCAGAAAAATGCCCGACAGCCCAATCTGGCCGACGGGCAGCAGATCGCGCTGCGTGTCATAGGGCAGCTTGGGCTGGATAAAGGGGTTGATCACGATGGCCGACGACGGCGCAAACAACACCGTGTGCGCATCATTGCTTTTGACGACAAAGTCATTGGCGATGATGCCGTTGGCACCCACCTTGTTTTCGACATAGAAGGGCTGGCCGAGTGCCGCCTGCAGGCCAGGCGCCAGCAGGCGGGCAAACACATCGCCGCCCGATCCGGGCGAGCTGGTCACCACCAGGCGCACCGGCTTGCTGGGCCAGGGCGCGGCCGCCCGCGCCAGGGGAAGGGCGGCAGGCAGTGCGGCAGCCATGGCCGCCATCAGCAGGGTGCGGCGCTCGATACGCAACTGGTTCATGTTTGTCTCCTTGTCCTTGTCGTTCGATGTCATGCGGCGTCCAGCTCAGCCAGCACCGTGATGCCCAGCGCTGTGCCATGCACCGCCAGGTGCGCGCCCATCTGAATGACCTGCAGCACCGCTTCGCGCGCGACGCCCAGGCCCTGGGCCTGCTGTAAGGCGGCGCGCAAGGCCTCGGGCTGCATCGCGGTAAAGCAGGCATGCAGCGCAACCGTGATCAGGCAGCGCTCGCCCGCACTCAGGCCCTGGCCGCTTTCTGCGGTGCTGGCCAGCGCCTGCAGATGGCCAAAGTAGGCCGGGTCGATGGCCTGCAGCCGCGCCCACAGGTCTGGCTGCTGGCCTTCCGTGGGTTCTGCCTTGGGTGGCAGACCATACACCTGGGCTACCTCGTCCAACGCCGCCGCTGTCGCGCCTGCGCCTTGCAAGCAAACCAAGGTCAGCACATCGAGCAAGTCCTCATCGCTGGCGCCGCAGGCCAGCGCTTTTTGCATATGCAGCTTCAAGCCGCTGGCAAACAAATGGCTGGCCGATGCGTCGAGCGCCACATAGACGAGCTCCACCATGCGCTCGCTCAAGCCCCCGCTGCGCGCCGGGTAGCCGGCATAGTGGGCATAGGCCTGCAAAAATGCCGGGCGGCGGGCCAGCAGCTGGGCATTCCAGGGCCGCCAGTAGCCACGCTCCTGGCGATACAGGGCTTCGACGGCGGCGGTGTCCAGTTCAGCCATGCTGGCTCTCCTTGCTGCCTGAGATATCGAGGCACTGCCCCGTCACAAACTGCGCCCGCGCCCCGGTCAGAAAACGGACCAGCGGTAGCAGTTGCGCCACCGCTGGGCCACCAGCCTGCTGGGGCGAGAGCAGCAGCGCATTGATACGCAGGCCCTGCATGGCCCATTCGCAGGCCAGGGTTGCCACCAGCATGCGTGCGGCAGCCAGTGCCGTCTGGTGCTGCCAGGCGGGCACGCCTTCGGGGGCAGTCGCGGGCAGCAGGAGCAGCAGGCTGGCATCGCGCGCATGGGCGGCTGCAAACTGCTGGCCGGCGCTCAGCACGGCTTCCACAAGATCACCACCGGCAGGGGCCAGCGCCTGGGTGCTGACCAGGCCTTGGCATGGTGCGGCCATTGCCGCCTGCGCGCCGTCCTCCGCCTGCAGCGCTTGCAACCAGGCGCCATCACAAGCGGCATCGCTGCCCGCTTGCAGCTGCAGATGCAGCGGCGTCTGCAGCGGTGCGGGCGCGGCGGTGCTCAGCGCGCAGCGGCTACTGCCGCCGTAAATACCCGATCCGCCATCGACCGATAGGACCTGGCCCGACAGCACGCGGGCCTGGGGCTGCGCCAAAAACACCAGCGCAGCGGCCATTTCTTCGGGCTCGGCCAGGCGGCCCAGCGGGATCTTGGCAACGGCATCGGCCAGTGCCAGGCGGCCGGCATCCATCAGACCCTGCACCAGCTCGGTACGCACAAAGCCGGGGCACAAGGTGCTCACACTCAGCTGCGGGTAGCGCTGTGCCAGGCTTTGCGACCAGGCAATCAGCCCGGCCTTGCTGGGGCTGTAGAGCCCGCGCCAAGGAATGGCCTTGTGCCCCGCGCCGGAGGACACATTGACAATGCGCGCATCCACCTTCAAGCGCGGCAGGCAGGTTTCGAACAAGGCCTGTGGTGCCTGCAGGTTCAGCCGCAGCAGGCGCTGCCACTGCGCGGGCGCCTGCTCGGCCAGCGGCCGGCCGCTGCTGTCCGAGATACCGGCGTTGTTGACCAGGGCATCGAGCGCTGGCAACTCTGCCAGCTGGCGGCCCAGCTGGGCCAGCGCCTGCGCATCGGTCAGGTCCAGCGCAAAAGCCTGTGCGCTGGCCGCGCCTTGCGCGAGGCACTGCTGGGGCAGCTCGGCAATCGCGGGGCTGATATCGGCCAGCAGGCAGTCCCAGCCCTGCTGCGCAAACTGCAGCGCGGCAGCGCGGCCAATGCCGGAGGCCGCACCGGTGATCAAGACAGCGGGCATAGGCTTCAGATATTGGTGAAGGTAATGCCGCCATCCACCACCAGCGCCTGCGCGGTGGTGAACTGCGCAGCATCGCTGGCGAGGAAGCAGATCGTGCCGGCAATGTCGTCCACCGTGCCCAGGCGCCCCATCGGCGTCTTGGCCACGCGGCCGGCATCGCGCTCGGCATTGCGGTTGCGCTGCGTGCCCTCGGTCGGCACGGCAGACGGGCAGACCGCATTCACGCGGATATGGCGCTCGCCCAGCTCCGCCGCCGCAGCGCGGGTAATGCCCAGCACGCCGGCCTTGATGCCCGAATACACCATCGAGCTGCCGGCCGAGCGCAGCGCCGCCACCGAGGCCACATTGATGATGGCGCCACCGCGCTCCGCATCCATGCGGGCAGCGGCGGCCTGGATGCCCCAGAGCACGGCCTTGAAGCCGATGTCCAGCATGCGGTCCACCGTCTCGGGCATGATCTCGCTGACCGATTGGTAGCGCACCCAGGCGGCGTTGTTGACCAGAATGTCCAGCCGCTGGTGGCGGGCATAGGCCTCGTCCACCGCCGCCGTCATCTCTTCGCGCGTGGCCACGTTCTTCACCACGCCAAAGGCCTGGCCGCCCTGGGCGGTGATGGCAGCCACCGTCTCTTCGACCAGCGCCTCCTTCAGGTCATTGACCGCCACCACGGCGCCGCGCGCAGCCAGCTGCAGCGCGGTGGCGCGGCCAATACCAGCACCAGCGCCGGTGACCAGGGCCACGCGGCCTTCCATATCTCTCGCGATTGCGCCTGTCATTGCGTCACCTCACAACGGTCGATAAAGTCAGCGCCCACGGCGCGCATCACAGCCCCCGCCCCCAGGCAGGCGTCAAGTTTCTTGAGCTCGCGCAGGCTGCGGTGCAGCCCCAGCTCCCAGGTAAAGCCCATGCCGCCATGCAGGTGGATGGCCTTTTCCAGCACCCAGGCGCCCTGGTTCAAGGCAGCGGCCAAGGCGCTATCGGCTTGGCGGGGGGCGCCCCACTCATCCGGGCGCAGCGCACGCCAGGACTGTGCGCTCGATGCCTCCAGCAGCAGACGCATGCGCGCCAGGTGGTGGCGCACCGCCTGCTTGGCCGACAGCGGCCGGCCAAACTGCACGCGCGCCTGCAGGTAGTCGGCCGTGCGCTCCAGCGCGCCGGCACACAGCCCGTTCAGATACTCGGCCCAGAGCAGCTTGGTATCGGCGCAAAAGGCCTGCGACTGCTGCGCGTCCAGGCTCAAGAGCGGCGTGGCACCGGTGGTTGATACCCACAGCTGGGGCACCTCCGGGTCCAGCATTTCTTCGGCCTGGCAGCGCAAGGCCGCCTTGTCGTAGAGCGCAAAATCGGCACCGGTCTGCACCAGCACATAGTCGGCCAGCAGGCCATTGCGCGCCACCCCGCTCCAGTCGCCAGCGGCCTGCACGGCCATCACCACGCACAGCGATTTCTCACCGCGCAGCAGCTGGCCACCGGCCTCCGTACCTTGCAGTGCCTTGCTCGCGGCAATCTGCTCAGGCAAGGGGTAGGACAGTTGCATCTGCCCTGCCACCCGCACCACCGGCATCGCAAAGGCCAGCGGCAGGCCCAGGCCGCCCTGCGCTTCATCGGCGCAGATACCAAACAGACCGGCATCGGCCATGGCGGTGGCCGCCTCGGCCGGGCCTTGCCCTTGCAGCGCTGCGATGACCGCCTGCGCCGCCTGCCCAAACTCCTCGGGCTGCAGCTCTTCAGTTTGCATCGTCATCCCTTTAGTCCTTGGTCAGCTGTTGAATGCGCTGGGCAATGACATCCAGCTGCACTTCGGTGGTCCCGGCATAGATGCTCTCGGCGCGCGAGAACAGATAGGCCTGCGTGAAATGGGCCTTGGCGCGCCGTGCCAGCGCGCTGTGGCCAGGGTGGATATCGGCCACCATCGCCAACGCCAGCGACGCAAAGGCCTGGTGGCATTCGGACCAGTACAGCTTGGTGAGCGACCCGCGCGCACCAATCGGTTCGCCGGCCTGCAGCTGCTCCACACTGCGCTCGACCAGGCCCTTGAGGCCATCGATCTGGCTGGCCACCTGGCCGATGGCCTGGCGCAGGCCCGGCTCTTGCAGGCGGCCACGCAGCGCGGGCTCGGACTGGTAGGCACGCACCAGCTGGCGCAATTCGCACTCAAAGCGCCAGGCGCGGTACATGCGGTTGGTGGCACGCTCGATCGACAGCACGCGGATGGCCGCGCTCCAGCCTTCGTCGGCAGCGCCCAGGCGGGCCGAATCGGGCACGCGCACCTGGTCAAAAAACACCTCGGCAAAGGACTGCTTGTTGTCGATGGAGCGGATCGGCACCACGCGGATGCCGGGCGTATCCATCGGCACCGCAAACATCAGCAGGCCCCGGTGCTTGTCGGCCACCGTGCCGGTGCGGGTCAGCAGCAGGCAGTAGTGGGCCTTGGCGGCGCCGCTGGTCCAGATCTTCTGGCCCTGGATGAGCCAGTCATCGCCATCGGGCGTGGCCTTGGTGCGCAGCCGCGCCAGGTCCGATCCGGCCTCGGGCTCGGAAAAGCCCTGGCACCAGTACTCGCGCATCTCCAGAATCGCGGGCAGAAAGGCCTGTTTTTGCGCCTCAGTGCCCACGGCCATGATGATGGGGCCGGCCAGCTCCTTGCCGATCGAGCTGACGCTCTCGGGCATCGCCAGCGCGCCCACTTCCTTGTTCACCGCCAGGTGCTCGCGCAGGCTCAGGCCATGGCCGCCATAGGCGGTCGGCCAGGTCATGCCGGCCAGGCCCGCCTGGTACATGCGCGCTTCCCAGTCGCGGCACTCATCCAGGCTGGGCGTGCGGTAGTCCACGCTGTCGGCGCGCATGTGGGCGGGCAAATGGCTTTGCAGCCAGTCACGCGCATATTGCCGGTAGGCACCCGGGCCCGATGCGGCATCGGGGCGGGCGAAATTCTCTTCCTGTTTCATCGCATAGTTCCGATCAAAGTCTGCATGACGCTGCACATCAGGCCTGCGGCGGGGCCGCCACCATCAGCGCATCGACCGCAATCACGCCCTCGCCGGCGGGCTGGACCAGCACCGGGTTCAGGTCGATCTCGGCGATCTCGCCGGCATAGGCCAGCGCCAGCTCCGACAGGCGCGCCACTGTGGCGGCCATGGCCTGCACATCGGCAGCGGGCTGGCCGCGCACCCCTTGCAGCAGCGGGTAGAGCTTGAGAGACGCAATCATCTGCAGCGCCTCGGCCTGCGTCACCGGCGCCACCTGCACCGCCACGTCTTTCAGCACCTCGGCATAGATGCCGCCCATGCCCACCATCAACACCGGGCCAAAGGCCGCGTCGTGAGAGACGCCGGTGATCATCTCCACACCGCCGCCCACCATCGGCGCGACCAGCACGCCATCGATCTGCGCCTGCGGCGCGCGCTCGGCCACCCGCGCCAGCAACTGTGCATGGGCCGTGCGGGCCTGCGCGGCGCTGCGGATGTTGAGCTCGACGCCACCAACCTCGGTCTTGTGGGCAATGTCGGGCGAGACGATCTTGAACACCACCGGGAAGCCAATCTGCTCAGCCGCCGCCACCGCCGCACCGGCGGACTGCACCACCTGCTCCTGCGTCACCGGCACACCGGCCCGCGCCAAAAAGGCCTTGGCATGGAACTCGTTGCGGAAGACCTGGGCATCCAGCGGCTCCCAGTGCTGCGCGGCAGCAGGCGCGGCTGGCGGCTGGCCCAGCGTCTGGCCCAGGCGCACCAGTCCGGCCAGCCCACGGGCTGCCGCATCAATGGTCGGGAAGATCGCAATGCCCGCATTGGCAATGCGCTCGGTCACCTCGGCCGGGCCCTGGCCAATCAGCACAATCAGGCGGTCGGGGTAGTCGCGACGGATCTGCGCCAAGGCCTCCTGGTACACACCGCTCAAACGCGGGTTGTGCAAGGACAGCGACAGCAGCAGCACCAGGGTGCTGCGCGATGCGTCTTCC
This sequence comes from Comamonas sp. MYb21, assembly GCF_037479395.1. Lineage (NCBI taxonomy): Bacteria > Pseudomonadati > Pseudomonadota > Betaproteobacteria > Burkholderiales > Comamonadaceae > Comamonas > Comamonas sp. MYb21. The sequence continues at coordinate 279,626 of NZ_JBBGZC010000008.1, forward strand.
AGCAAGGCCGTGAGCAGCTTGTACAAAATATCGGGCCGGCTGGACATCTGCGCTGTCGCATCGACCGGGTTGCGGGTGCCGGCCACCGGCACCGCTTCCTGGATACGGGCACGCGTCGCATCCGACAGCTCGGGCAGGTCCAGGCCGGCCTGCACCATGGCATCGGCCATCATCACGCCAAAGCCGCCCGATGCCGCCACCAGGGTCACGCCCCGGTTGCGCGGCAGCAGCGCCTGGGGCAGCACCGACAGCGCGGCCGTCAGCTCCACCATGTCTTCGATGGACTGCACCGTCAGCGCCCCCGCGCGGGTCAGTGCCGCTTCGATCACCGCGTTCGACCCCGTCAGCGCGCCGGTGTGCGAGGCCGCAGCCGCCTGGCCCTGCTCGGTCGCGCCAATCTTGAGCACCACCACTACCTTGCCGGCGGCGCGGGCTGCTTCCAATGCCTGCAGCAGCTTGCTGCCATCGCGGCAGGTTTCCATGCAGCACAGGATGATGCGGGTCTGGCGATCGCCGGCCAGCGCGGCAATGCCGTCGGCAATGTCCACATCGGCCTCATTGCCGGTCGCCATAAAGCGGCTGATGCCCAGGCCCCGGCGCACCACCGACTGCATCGTGAAGCTGCCCAGGTTGCCCGACTGCGAGACGATGCCCACATGGCCGGCGGCTGGCAGCTTGTCTTCCAGTGCCACCGAGAACGAGCCAATCACCCGCTCCTCGATGCCCACAGCGCCCAGGCAGTTGGGGCCCAGCACGCGGATCTGGCGCTCCCGCGCAATCTGGCTCAGCTGCCGCTGCAGCGCAGCGCCCTCCTCGCCCGCTTCTATGAATCCGGACGACAGCACAATCGCCGCCTGCACGCCCTTGTCGGCGCAGTCGCGCAGCGCAGCGGGCGCCATCGCTGCCGGCACCGCGATGATGGCCAGCTCGGGCACCTGCGGCACATCGCGCACGCTGGTGTAAGCGGGCAGCGACTGGATGCTGCCGCCCTTGGGGTTGATGGGGAACACCGCGCCGGCAAACCCATGCTTTTGGAGCAGATGCAGCGGCCGCCCACCAATCTTGGTGGGATCGTCAGAGGCACCAATGATGGCAATCGCGCGCGCATTGAAAAACGGATCAAGACCTGCACCGGGCTGCAGGCGGGTAGTCTGCAGCATGCTCAGCGTCCTTTGAAAACAGGGGCGCGCTTTTCCAGGAAGGCCATGCGCGCTTCCTTGGCGTCTTCGGTCTTGGCCAGCGCCATCGTGAACTCCTGCTCAAAGCGGTAGGCATCACGCTGGGGCATCAGGTCCACCATGTTGGCGGCGCGCTTGGCGTAGATCACGGCCAGCGGTGCCTTGGATGCAATCTCGCGCGCCATCTCCATCGCCTTGGGCAGCAGCGCTTCGGGCGCCAGCACTTCTTCGACCACATTGCGCTGCAGCATCTCCTGGGCCGTCAGGCGCTGGCCGGTAAAGAACATGCGGCGCATGGTCGAGCGCCCCAGCAAGGTCTTGAGCATCGAGGCCCCGCCTGCCAGGCCCACATTGATCTCGGGCATGCCAAAGCTCGCGTTCGACGAGGCATAGAGAATGTCGCAGGCCGCAGCCAGGCCCATGCCTGCCCCCAGCGCCGTGCCGTTCACCGCAGCAATCACCGGCTTGGCGCATTCCTTGATCGCATTGCCGGTTTCGCGGGTGACGCGGTTGTGCTCCAGAAAGTCACCGGCCACCTCGGCATTGGGCCGGTCCTTCAGATCGGCGCCGGCGCAGAACACCGAGCCGGAGCCGGTCAGCACCGCGCAGCGCACATCGTCGCGCTCGGAGATCGCATCAAAAATCGCCACCAGCTCGCGCCGCATCGCACGGTTAAGGGCATTGACGGGTGGGCGGTTCAAGGTCACCAGGGCCACGCCATCGGCGACTTCCAGCAAAACGGAGGGCTCAGACATGGCGGCCTCCCCGGGTGTGGGCCGCTACGGCGGTAGCCAGGGGATGGATGGCGGCGCAGGGCGCAGCCTGCGCAATAGGCGCTATCACTTGCATGTTGTCTCCTTGGATCTTGGCCGCTCATGGCGAGCGCCTGTTTCGAATCTGTGTTTGATTCTAGGAAGGAACCCTGCAAATGATTTCCCCCCGATTGGTTGAATCTGTTCTGCGTTCCCCGGGGTAGTGGCGCCCTGGGGCAACCCTATGATGGACAGCAACCTACGTGCAGCGCGGCTCCACCCCAGGAGCCCCAACCTCAAGCCCCCCATGCATATCCAGCCCCTGATCCCGCAACGCCTGGCCCTGGGTGAATGCCCCCACTGGGATGCCGCCACCGGCCAGCTCTGGGCCATGGACTGCCGGCGCGGCCATCTGCTGCGCATCGACCCGGAAAGCGGCCGGACCGAGCAGTACCTGCTGCCAGCACCCACCGGCTCCTTCGCGCTGAATGCCGATGGCAGGATCGTCATCGCGCTGAAGGAGGCGCTGGGCCTGTATGACCCTGCCAGCCGCCAGTTGCAGACCCTCGCCGAGCTGGACGAGCACCTGCCCCATCTGCGCCTGAACGATGGCTGCGCGCTGCCCGATGGCCGCTTTCTGGTCGGCAGCATGCATCTGCATCTGGAAGAAGGCGAAGCGCCCATGGGAGGTATCTATGTGTTGGAGCGGGATGGCCAGCTGGCGCGCATAGGCCCAGCCCTCAAAACCGCCAATGGCCCGCTGATCCACCCCCAAAGCGGCCGCCTCTTTATTGCCGACAGCGCCGCACAAAGCATTTATTCCTTTGATATCAGCAGCGGGCAAGCACAAGACCAGCAGCTGTTCGTCAGCACCCAGGCCCAGCAATCCGCCCCCGACGGCTGCTGCTGGGACAGTGAGGGAGGCCTCTGGACCGCCCTGGTGCGTACCGGCCAGCTCGCCCGCTACGATGCCCAAGGGGCGCTGAGCCAGTTGATCCGCCTGCCTGTGGCCCACCCCAGCGCGCTCTGCTTTGGCGGGCCGGATCTGGCGGACCTGTATGTCACCAGCATCTCGGACAGCGGCCGCCTGCGCGCCAGCGGCCCGCTGGACGGTGCCATTCTGCGCATCACCGGGCTGGGGTACCGGGGATTGGCCAAGCCCCAGGCGCGCATCCTTATTCCCGACTAGTCACTTGGGCAGCGCAAAGCGCTGCGCCTCCCCCGCCACCTGGCTGGCGACAAAATCCAGAAACAGCTTGACCTTGGCCGGGATAATCGCCGAATCGACAATCGTGGCAAACATGCCTTCTTCGAACGTGGTATTGCTCACCACATAATCTGGCAAGAGCCGCACCAGATTGCCCGCCGCCAGATCCGGATAGACCGTGTAATCATCGAGCAGTGCAATACCTTCGCCCAATTTGGCCAATTCCAACAAGGCAATGCCATTGTTGGTCAAATGACGCGGAGAAAATCGAATATCTTCCACCCCTGCCTCATTCTTGAAATGCCAGATATGGTCTTTACCGGGCAAATAATAGGCCAGGCATTGGGCCTGCAATAAATCAGCGGGTTGATGGATCGCAGGCATTTTCTCGGCATAAGCAGGTGACGCCACCAAATAGCGCTGGCTGTGAAACAGCATGCGCCGTTTGACCCCCGCCTCGACCGGCGGCGATATTCTGAAATCAATATCGATATTGTTCTTGACCAGGTCCACCTTGGTCTCGGACAGCAGCAGCTCCACCAGGATCTCGGGGTGGGCCTGGCGAAAGCGGGCAATCAGGCCCGGCAGCACGCGCTGACCGAACATCGTGCGGGCATGCACGCGCAGGCGCCCCTGCGGGGCGGAGCTGATGGCGGTGATGCTGGTGTGGGCCTGGTTGATGGTCCAGAGAATGCCTTCCAACTGGGCCGCATACTCCTGGCCCGATTCGGTCAGCGACACCTGGCGCGTGGAGCGCAGCAAGAGCTTGACCTGCAGCCCGTCTTCAAACTCGGTGATCATTCTCGACACGGCGGTGGCCGAGATGCCAAACAGCCGCGCCGTCTCTGAAAAACTGCGGGTCTGCGACACCGACAGGAACAGCTCCATCGCTCTCAGACGGTCCATGATTCCTCCAGATTGCGCAGTACTGAATCTCGAATTTCACGCATACAGATCTCCTGACCCCACCCCTAGAATGATTCCATATTGCCCATCATCAAGGAGACATCATGGAATTTGGCGTATTCATTCTGGCGCAGCAGCGCGGCTACCACCAGCGCTCTCAGGACGTTATCAACAACTCCATCGAACAAACCGTGGTGGCAGAGCAAGCGGGTTTCAATACCGCCTGGTATGCCGAACACCATTTCAACAATTATTCACTGTCGCCATCGCCATTAATGACCGTGGCCCATGCCGCAGCCAAAACCAAAACCATTCGCCTGGGCACGGCGGTGTGCATTTTGCCACTCTACCACCCCGCCCGCTTCCTGGCCGAGGTCGGCTTTGTCGACACCGTGTCCAATGGGCGACTCGAACTGGGCGTGGGCTCGGGCTACCAGCAATTTGAATTTGAACGCTTTGGCGTCGAGATCGCCAATTCCGGCGCGATCTTCAATGAGTTTCTCGACATTATTCCCAAGGCCCTGACCCAGAAAATATTCGAATACCAGGGCGAGTTCCTGAATATCCTCCCCAGCTCCATCGCGGTGCGCTGCGTGCAAGACCCGATGCCGCCGCTCTGGGTCACCTCGGGCAACCCGGTCACCCTGGGCCGGGGCGTGCGCGAAGGCCACAACCTGTTTGTCACCGCCCTGCTCAACGGCAACGAAGCGATTGCTGGCCTGCGCACCAAGCTGGAGAACATCGCCTCGGCCGAAGGCAAGGACCTGGACAGTGATGTGAAGTTCGGCTTTCTGCGCTGCGGCTATGCCTCGGACAATGCATCGGAAATCAATGCCTACCTGGACTGCGCCCGCTTTCAGCGCCGCATCTCGGAAAGCCTCAAGTTCCGCCGCGCCCAGTCCGAAGACGGCTACATGGTCAAGGAAGTGCCGACCGAGACCGACCCGACCTTCGAGCAGCTGCGCAAGAACCTGCCCGTCGGCTCGGTCAACGAAGTGATCGACAAGCTGCTCGAGGAGATCAGCATCCTCAAGCCCAAGCACATTGCGCTGCAAACCCAGCTGGGTGACTTTGACCAAAAGACCATGCTCAAGCAGATCGAGCTGTGGGGCGACAAGATCATTCCCGCCGTGAAAAAAGAAGTGGGCCAGGCCGTAGCGCTGGCGTAAAGGAGACAGGGCCATGCGCGTTCACCTCAGCAACTGCGGCTCCATCAGCCTGATGGATGCCCACAATTTTCGGGCACTCGATGTGCTGATAGAACCCCAGCCCGAGCCCCAGCTCGCGCAGGCCCTGACCCGCATCGGCACGCGCGACGGCGACAGCCATGTCTGGCTCTTCCCCCAGGTGCTGCGCTTTCTGGCCTGCCAGGCCGCAGACAGCGAATGGGACACGGGCTTTGCCGCCATGCTGGCCTATGCGCAGCAGCACGGCTGGGTCAATACCCAAGGCCAGGTGCGCGCGCACATCACCTTGGCTGCGGAAGACCAGGTCGTCTCGGTGGCCGACTTCAAGGCCGCGATGCGCGCCCTGCCCGCCGGCATCAGCGCCGTGACCACCGGCCAGGGCAAGGATGTTGCCGGCATGATCGTCTCCAGCCTCACCTCCATCTCGGCCGAGCCGCCGATGGTCGGCTTTTTTGCGCACAGCGCCTCGTCAATGGGCGATACCTTGCTGCAAACGGGCAAGTTTGTGGCCAATGTGCTGGGTGAGGAACACAGCCAGATCATCGCCAGCTTTCTGAGCCAGCCGCAGGGCGAGGCCCGCTTCAAGGAAGGCCGCTGGCACAGCAGCGAGCACCAGCTGCCCGTGCTGAGCGACGCGCTGGCCAGCATGGAATGCGACATTGTCTGCACCCACACCCTGGGCACGCACAAGCTGGTGGTCGGCAAGATCCGCAAGTCCTCCTGCAACAGCGCCAGCCCCGTGGTCAACTTCAACGCCAGCACCCACAAGCTGGCGCCCTTGGCCGCCTGATCGCAGACCAGAAAAGGCTTCAAGCATGGACTGGTTGCAATTGGACCGACGCATCTGCGTCGTCACCGGCGGCGCCAAAGGACTAGGTTCCGGCATTGTGCAGGCGCTGCTGGCCAGCGGCTGCCGCGTGGCTGTGCTCGACCACGACAGCGACGCGCTGGCACAGCTCGCCGCCACCCATCCCGATGACCAGCGCCTGCTGCCCATCCGCGCCGATGTCTCATCGCCCGCTGCGGTAGAGGCTGCGTTTCAAACACTGCAACAGCACTGGGGCGCCGGCCCCAGCGTGCTGGTCAACAACGCCGCCATCACCAGCGCCGCGCCACTGGCCGAGTTGGATCCTGGCATCTGGGAGCGCCAGTTGCAGATCAACCTGGGCGGCTACCTGCGCATGGGCCAGGCCTTCTACCGCCATTCCGACGCCAGCCTGCCGCGCGCCATTGTCAACATCGCCTCGATCTCCGCCCAGAACGCCCAGCCGCTCAGCGGCGGTTACAGCATGAGCAAGGCCGGCATCCGCATGCTGACTGCGCAAATGTGCCTGGAATGGGGCCCCGCCGGCATCCGCTGCAACACCGTCAGCCCCGGCCTGTTGGTGACCCCGCTGAGCGAGCGCTTCTACCGCAACCCGGACGACCGCGCCCGCCGCGAACAGGTCGTCCCGCTGCGCCGCATCGGCCAGATCGAAGAACTCGCCCAGGCGGTGGTCTTCCTCGCCAGCCCCCGGGCCAGCTATGTCCATGGCGCGGATCTGGTGGTCGATGGCGGCTTCAGCCATTCGCTGATGACGCATATTCCTCGGGCTTATGGGCAGGGGGAGCTGGATGCGGGGAAAGCGCAGCCTGGCTTGGTGCAAGCCACCAATCCAGGCGTCCGCAACATGTGAGACCCGTTCAGGGCAGTGGATCGCCCGCGCCCACCCGGTCCACAATCAAGCGGTAGTGCTCAGGCCTGCGGTGCTTGGCGAAATTGAAGACATGCTGGCGGAAATGCTCACCCAGCGACAGATCGGCGCTGACGCAAATGACTTCATCGTCCTCGGTCAGCGTGCGCGCCACTATCTCTCCGGTGGGCGCAACAATCACGGAGCTGCCAATCATGTGGTGGCCATCTTCGGAGCCGCATTTGGCCGCCGCCGCCACCCAGATTCCATTTTGGTAGGCATTGGCCTGCAATGAGATCAGGTGGGTGGTCGTGCGCAGATGCACCGGCTCATTCCAATGGATATTGAGCGACGGCGTGTTGTAACCCAGCATGACCACCTCGGCACTTTGCAAGGCCATCACGCGGTAGGTTTCCGGCCAGCGGCGGTCGTTGCACAGGCACATGCCGTATTTGACAGCGCCTGAATCGAACACCCTGAACCCCAGGTTGCCGACATCGAAATACTTTTTCTCCAGATGCTGGAACGGGGCTTCTGGCTTATGTTCCACATGGCCGGGCAGGTGGATCTTGCGGTACTTGCCCGCAATTTCTCCCTGGGAGTTGACCAGTACGGCGGTGTTGTAGGGGCGCCCGTCTTCGGCCAGCTCAGCATAGCCCAGGTAGAAGCCTACACCCAGCTCACGCGCGGCATCAAACAACGGCTGCACATCGGCATTGGGCATCTGTGCTTCAAAGAATCGCGCTTGTGCTTGCGCTTCTTCCATCCAATAGCGCGGGAAGAACGTCGTGAGTGCCAACTCCGGAAAAACGACCATCTCAGCGCCCCGGGCCTTGGCCTCACGCAGCATGGCCACCAAGCGCCGGACCACCGAGCCCCGGCTATCCGATAAATGAACAGGCCCCATCTGGGCCACGGCCAAACCAAGTTTTCGTGTTGTCATTTCCCGCACTCCTTTTGCGTTGTCTGCTGAGGCTCTGCCCGGCGCAGCACTTGCCCTGGCCGCGTGCCGGTAGGCTGGTGGCCATCCCACACCTGCTGCCCATTGACCCAGACTTGTTCGATTCCCTCGCTGGCCTGCACTGGCTCCTCAAACGTGGCCTTGTCCGAAACCCGTTGGGGGTCAAACACCACCAGGTCGGCAAAGCAGCCGGGCTCCAAACGCCCACGCTGCTCCAGCCCATACTGCTGCGCAGCCAGCCCCGTCATCCGGTGGATGCCCTCTTCCAGCGACAGCAAGCCGCATTCACGCACCATGCGCCGCAGCACGCGTGTGAAGGTGCCCCACTGGCGTGGATGGGGGTGTGGATCAAAAGGCAGGCCATCGGACCCCACCAGCGTCAAAGGAAACGCAAAAATGCGGTCCACATCGTGCTGATCCATCAAGAAGTAGATGGCGCCGGCCGGTGACAGGCGCGCCAACAGCGCTTCATCGTCCAGGCCCCATTGCTGCTGCAGGTCGGCAAAATCCCGTCCTTTGGCTTCTGGGCAAGCGCTGGACCAGGTGATCATGGTGCGGCTTGCCAGGCGAACCCGGTCGAGCCGCAGCATGGTGGACGTGGCGGGATAAGGGTGGCAGTCCACACAAACGGGCTGCTTGCTGCTGGCCTCCCGGATCAGCGCCAGCGTCTCTTCCGAGCGACCATGGTTGCGCTCGCCAGCGAGCTTGTGGTGGGAGAAAACCACCCGGCAGTCTGCGTCGCGCCCCACGGCCAATGCCTCTTGCATCGCGGGGACAATGTCATCGGCCTCATCCCGAAGATGGGTGGCATACACGGCCTGGCGGCCGCGCAGTGGCTTGCAGACTTCGAGCAGTTCTCGTGTTGTGGCATGGCGTGCAGGCGGGTAGAAGGTGCCGGTCGAGATGCCGAAGGCCCCTTCGTCGAGCGCCTCGGTCAGCAAATCCCGCATCTGCGCGCACTCGTCATCGGTGGCTTCACGCTGGTGGTCCGCCATCACCTTGACGCGCAAGGTGGTATGGCCCACCAGCGGGATGACATTGACCGCCGCTGGCTGCGCCTGCAAGGCTTGCAGCCACTCGCCAAATCGCCCAAAGCGAAACAACTCGGGCGGCCCCAGCAGGTCCAGGGGCTGCGGCAGGTTTTGCTGCACCAGCGGCGCCAGACTGATGCCGCAGTTGCCGGTAACCACCGTGGTTATGCCCTGGGAGACTTTGGGCACCATATCGCGGTGCACCAGCAGGTAGCCATCGTCATGGGTGTGCGAATCGATAAAGCCCGGTGCAAGGGCCAGACCCTGCAGGTCGATGACGGTATCACCGGCCTGCGCCTGCACCACGCCCACCTGGGCAATCCGCTCGCCCTCCACCGCCACATCTCCGCTATAAGCCCGCCTGCCAGAGCCGTCGATCAGCATCGCATTCTTAAATATCAGCACTTTCGTCTTCTCTTTCCGGGGCTGATCAGTTGAGCTTTGCGATCTTGCTGGACTGGATGATCTCGGTCCATTTTTTCGTCTCACGGGCAATCAATTGCTTGAAATCCTCCGGCGTGCCGCCCACCGGCTGGGCGCCCAGGCCTTGAAGACTTTCGCGCACGTTAGGCATCTTCAACACCTTGTCCAGATCGGCCGCCAGTGCCTTGGCCTGTTCAGGCGTCATCTTGCGATTGCCCACCACACCGCCCCAGGAGACGATCTCATAGCCCTTGACACCCGCCTCGTCCATGGTCGGCACATCAGGCAACTGCTCGATCCGCTTGCCCAGCTGGGTCACGGCCAGCGCACGCACCTTGCCCGACTTGATGAGCGGCACCGCTTCGGAGCTGTTGATGAACATATAGTCCAAGCGCCCGCCCATCAGGTCCTGCAACGCGGCAGGCCCGCCCTGGTAGGGAACGAAAACGGTGTCGAGCTTTTCCAGATGGTTGAGCAGCTCCCCACTCATATGGCCGGTGGTGCCGACGCCCGAAGCCCCATAGGACAGCTTGCCGGGGTTCTTGCGCGCTTGGGCCAGCAAGTCCTGCACGGATTGGACGCTGGATGTCACCGGAACGATCAGCACGTTGTAGAGGTTGAACAGGTGCGACACCGGAACCAGGTCCTTGTCCACGTCGTAAGGCAGGGTGGAGAACAGCGCGCGATTGACCGCCAGGGTGTTGATATTTCCATAGCCCACGGTGAGCTCATTGCCCCTGATCACCTGCACCACACCGATATTGCCTGCTGCTCCGGGCTTGTTTTCTACAATCACCGGACGGTGGGCGTTCAGCGACCATTGGTTGGTAATGATGCGGCTGAGCACGTCCGGAGATCCGCCGGCCGCAGAGGGCACGACAAAGCTGATCGGCTGGCTGGCGTTGCCCTGGGCAGCCGCTGGGCCCGACTGGGCGGCCAGCATGACAAGGGGCAACAGGAGGGCAAAACGGTTCAGAAGACGGCGGTTCATGGCTTGACTCTTTCATGGGTCTGAATATTGCTTGCAGCGTAAAGGACAAGCCGAACTCACCCAAATTGAAAAATGTCGGTGCATTCACAAACAAAGTTATATCGACCAGGGGTTAACACCACATGCCAAGCCACTCGCCTGAAACCAGCAGCCACGCCATTCACCCCCGCGCACTGAACATGCGGCAGCTGGAGGTGTTCCATGCCATCATGACCACCGGCACCATCAGCGGCGCGGCCTTGGCCTTGCATGTATCGCAGCCGGCGCTGAGCCGGGCACTGGCGCACTGCGAAGCCCGCCTGGGCTATTTGTTGTTTGAGCGGCTGGGCAGAAGGCTGCAACCCACGCCCGAAGCCCAGCGCCTGCACGAAGAGGCGCGCGATGTGTACCGAGGCCTCGACCGGCTCAACAGCCTGGCCCAGCGCATCGGCCATGCGGGCGTGGACACCTTGCACCTGGCCTGCAGTGCCACGTTTGCCAACACCTTGATTCCGCAGGCACTGCAGCAACTGATGCGCTACAGCCCGCAATTGCGCGTCGACTTTCGCACGGCGACCTATGACGAGTTGCCAGAGTACCTGCTGTCGGGTCAAGCCGATGTGGGCGTTTCTTTGGTGGAATCGAACCACCCGGGCTTGAAATCACGCTTGCTGGGCCGCCAGCGCCTGCTGTGCGTACTGCCCCCGCAGCACCCGCTGGCGGACCAGGCCGTGGTGGATCCGCTTGCGCTGTGCGACACCGCATGGATCGGCTACCCGCCGGACACCCCGCTGGGACGCCTATCCGCCTCGGCGCTGGCGATGGATGCCAGCTCGGCGAGCATTCAGGTGCGCTCGCCGGCCATTGCCCTCAGTTGCGTTCAGACGGGCTTGGGCGCTGCCATTGTGGATGCCTCATGCATCCGGCATATCCCCCGCGATGACATCGTCGTCAGGCCATTGGCAACAGAGGTGTATTCCAGCATCTGGACGATAACGTCTGCGCGGCAGCCATGCCCGGCAACGGGCCAGCAATTCATCGATGCACTGCATGCGGTACTGAAACAGCTCAGTGCTGCCGAGCCCCAGCCGCCAGCCAGCAAAACTAGCGGCGCCGCCTAAGAACCTGTTCAAAGCATGCGGTGCCCGGCCCCGACCCAGCGATCAGCGGGGATGGACGGATGGCGGCCCATCAGGAAAACGTCAAATCCAAGCCCATGGTCCTGACCAAGGTAAAGGTCAGCAGCCCCAGCAGCAGTAGCGCCGCCAAAAAAATCGCCGCCACCTTGCCGCCTGCGCGCAGCACGGCGCGGGGGTCGCCACCCTTTTTGCCCTGGTCGTAATGCCATTTGATGGCAAAGAACATGCAGGTGCTGAACATGCCCAGCTTGAAGATCACGAAGACTACGGGGATCCAATCGATCATTTTGCAAATTTCCAGCCAATGACTTGGCACTGTCCGAGCCCCAGCAAGGCATGAGGCCGCAACGCCAGCGATTGCCATACCAGCATGGGCCGCTCTGCGTTCTGGTGCATAGTACGCAAAAGCAATTTCCATACATGCGGACAAATTGTCCCAGGGGCCGTCTGCAAAACCCTTGCCCAATAGGATGGAGCGGATCGCCCGAGTTGGCGTCCAGACCAAGGCAGTGCGTTATGCAGAGGACCTCTGAAACCATCCATACATCCTCAGATACAAGCATGCAAGAAGACGACGCCCTCCCTTGGTTGCCGCGACTGAGCGCGCGGGGCGGGCCACGCTTTTTGCAGATTGCCGATGCCTTGCAAGCGGCCCTGGCCGATGGGCTGCTGAAACCCGGGGATCGCCTGCCGCCGCAGCGCCATCTGGCGGCCTTGCTGGACGTAGACCTGACGACCGTCACCCGCGCCTACGACGAGGCCAGGCGCCGCAACCTGCTAGAAGGGCGCGGCGCGCGTGGCACCTATGTGGCAGCGCCCAAGGTGGCGCTGACGGCGGTGCTCGACCTGGGCATGAACACCCCGCCGCCGCCGGCGGGCCTGGATTTTGACGATCTGCTCAAGCAAGGCCTGTCGCAGGTCTTGATGGGCGCGGATGCTGCCCTGCTGATGACCTACCACCTGGGCGGCGGCAGCGATGTGGACCGCCAGGCCGGCGCCCAATGGCTCAAGCCCATGTTGGGGCCGGTCGATGCCGAGCAGTTGGTTGTCTGCCCGGGCGCGCAGGCAGCGATTGCCGCCTCCATCCTGGCACTGACCGAACCGGGCGATGTGATCCTGACCGAGCCGATGGGCTACCCCGGCCTGCGCGCAGCGGCTACGCAATTGGGCCGGCAGATCATCACCGTGCCCGCCGACCAGCATGGCATGCGGCCCGAGAGCCTGGAGCAGGCCTGCCGCCAGCAGCAGCCGGCGCTGCTCTACCTCAACCCCACCCTGCAGAACCCGACCGCCACCACGATGCCGCTTGCCCGGCGCCAGGCGCTGCTTGCCATCGCGCAGCGCAACCAAGTCCGCATCGTCGAGGACGACCCCTACTGGCTGCTGGCCGAAGCACCACCGCCACCGTTGGCCAGCCTGGCGCCCGAGCAGGTGCTGTATATCTCCACCCTGTCCAAATGCCTGACCCCAGGCCTGCGCGTGGCCTTTGTGCTGGTGCGCGATCCCGCGCTGCGCGAGCGCTTTCTGGCCGCGCTGCGCGCCTTTGCGCTGATGGTCTCGCCGCTGTCTGCCGCGCTGGCCACGCAGTGGATTTTGGGCGGCTCGGCCTATGGGCTGATGGAAGGCGTGCGCAAGGAGGCCCGCTTGCGCCACCGAATGGCGCGCGATCTGCTGGCGGGCCGCTACAGCGGCGCGGGCGATGGCCTGCATGTCTGGCTGGAACTTCCGGGGTATTGGAGTCCCGCCCAACTCGCACAAGCCGCCCAGCGCGAGGGCATCGCCGTCACCCCGGCCGAGGCCTTTGCCAGCGGCGCGGCAGACACTGCCCAGGTCAATGCCATCCGCATCTCGCTGGGCAGCATCAAGGACCGGGGGCGCTTGCAGGCGGGGCTGCAGCGCTTGTCGGCGCTGCTGGCGCGGCGCCCGGATGCGTTCACGGCTGCTGTGGTTTGACGACCGCTTTACCCAAGGACCCAGCCATGCCCGCACCAGAAGAAGACCGCGATCTGCTTGAGCACTACGTCGAGGCCGCTGCAGCTTTTCTTGCAGACCGCCCACATCTGCTTGCACCCCGTGAAGTGCTGGAACACACCGCGCAATTCGCCTACCACCCGCTGGTCCAGCAGTTGGGATGCTATGTGCTCGATGATGCAGACACCAGCGACCACCACCTTCTGGCCACCCGCTCGCCGCTCGCGGGCTGCGTGCTTTTCCTCAGCCACGATGGCGATACGCGCGCCGTTTTCGATTCGGCAACCAGCTTTTTGGTGGCGCTGCAGCAGGCGCAAGCCAGTGACCAGGAAGTCTCCGATCTGCATCCCGCGCTATCCCCTCTTGCACAGGACCAAGCTGCATTGGGTGCATGCATACACAGGCTGCTGGATGAACAGGAATGGAACGAAGTCGTGGTCGCACTGATTCCTTCGCTCAACCTGGAAGACAAGGACCTGTTGCACAGACTGGTGGCCGATGACGACTTCTTTCTCGGCGAGGCCGTCGCTATGGCCATCGAAAAGCGCCCTGACCAAGCACTGCTAACCATGGCCCAGCTGGCCGCAACGCATGCACATCCACAGGTTGCTCGGGCGGGAAAGCTTGCCGTTCAACGGATCCATCAGCTGGTCTAGGCTGCAGATACCACCCCGCCCGCCGCCTTATAAAAAATGGCAGTGTGAAGGGCTGAGGCACTCCAAATAGTCGCCGATACCTACCGCCAAAAGAAGGGCCTGTGCCTTCAGGCGGCGGCCAATTCCGATGCCTTGATATCCGCGATCGGCCCCAGAATGCTTCGGTCAAACGCCTTCATTGGCAGGCCTTGCTCAAGCTTGCGGGGCCAATCCGGGTTGCTGAGCGCGCCGCGCCCCAAAGCGATCAGGTCGGCGCCGTGGGCCAGCAGCTGCAGCGCGCGGTCGGCATCATGCAAACCGCCATTGGCGATGATGGTCAAGCCCGGCGCAAACCGGCGGGCCAGCTGAACCAAGCTCGGGCCTTCCGCGCCAAACGCGGGCTGCCAGGCTTCAAACTCGGTGAGATGGATGTAGTCCACGCCCGCATCCGCCAACGTGCCAAAGATGGTCTCAGCGCCTTGCTCGCCTTCGGCCCATTTATGGCCGAAGTCGTTCACCTTGCCCTGGGACACGCGAATGCCCACCGGCACATCGGCACCGACTGCCGCGCGCACCGCCTGGATCGTGGCAACAGCAGCCTCCAGGCGCTGAGGCAATGTGCCACCCCAGCGGTCCGTGCGCAGATTGGTATGCGCTGTCAGGAACTGGTCCAGCAGATAGCCGTTGGCCCCGTGGATCTCGACGCCATCAAAGCCTGCGAGGCCCACGGCACGGGCCGCCGCACTGCCAAAGTGGGCCACCACATCGGCCATCTCTTCTTGCGTTATGGCGCGCGGGATGGGGTACGCCCCTTCGCCCCGGTAAAACGGCATCTGCAGGCCGCGAGGCGGTACCGCAGACGGTGCAATCGTCTGCCCCGGCCGGTAGCGGTTGAACTGCGACAGCGTCCCGGCATGCTGCAGCTGCGCGATGGACCGCGTGCCGGAGGCCTGTAGTTGGGCGGTCAGCGGGCGCCAAGCCTGGGCCTGGTCATCGCTGGCCATGCCGGGCTGGTTTTCGTAGGTTTGCGACCAGGCCTCGTCGATAAAGCTGCCTTCGGTAATCACCAGCCCAAAACCACCTTGCGCAAAGCGCTGGTAGTAGCGCTGCATGGTGGCAGTCGGCAGCCCGTCGGGCGTTGCGGTCACGCGCGTCATCGGCGCCACCGCCAGGCGGTTGCGCAGGCTCAGCTGCTTCAGATCAAATGGCGTTTGCAGGGGCGAAGTATCCAGATTCACAAGATGTCTCATTCGTTGAAAATAACAATAACTAATCTAATGGCCTTCCCTGCCAAGCGGTAGTGGCACAAAATGGGATGCCTCAATATCAAAAATCGTTATGGATACCGATTCTGTGGCCGTCTTTGTAGCGGCCAGCACCGTGGGTAGCCTGGCAGGCGCATCGCGCCAGCTCGGCCTGACACCGATGGCCGCGTCGCGCCACCTGGCGGCGCTAGAGCGTTCGCTGGGCACGCGGCTGATGCACCGCAGCACCCGCGCCGTCACCCTTACCGCTGAAGGCGAGGAGTTTCTGCCCCTGGCCCGCACCATCCTCGATGCCGTTGGCGAGGCGGCCAGCACCCTGGCGCCTGCGGCACAAGGGGCCCATGGCCTGCTGCGTGTCACAACGCCCGGCGCATTTGGTCGGCGCATCCTGCTACCCGTGGCCGAGCAGCTCATGCAGGCCAACCCTGCACTGCGCGTTGATCTGCAGTTCGATGACAAGGTGACCGATATCACCGCCGCAGGCATGGACCTGGCCATCCGCATCGCGCCGCCCAGCGCATCAGACCTGGTTGCGCAAGAGCTGGCCCCCAACCCCAGGGTGCTCTGTGCCAGCCCCGCCTACCTGGCGCAGGCCCCCGCGCTGCACAGCTTGAAGGATCTCGACCACCATGCCTGCATCAAGCTCAGCAGCATGCCCAGTTGGCCGTTTCTGGTCGATAGCCAGGAGCGGCAGCTTAGGGTCAACGGGCGCTTTGGCTGCAACTCGGTGGAAGGCGTGCGCGCCGCCTGCCTGCGCGGCATGGGGCTGGCGATGATGACCCACTGGGATGTGGTGGACGAAACCGCAGACGGCCGCTTGGTCGCCATCACGCTCTCAGACGCCGTGCTCCCCAGCCTGTCGGTATGGGCGCTCTACCCCAGCCGCAAATACGTGCCGCAGCGGGTGCGCGTCTTGATGGCCGCGCTGAAATCGGCACTGGCACCTTCTTTAGACACAGCGCTATAATCCGCCCGTCGAAAAAGGCAGACTTGGTTTGGTAAGCCCAGGTCCTTCCACACGGAAGCGCTGACTCTGCCCGCGCATGGGTCCCCACGACGAACTTGCACCGCATTTGCTTGCGGCCATCGGTTCGTCCCAGGGGTTCTCAAGACAAAGAATCACTCCGGCCGAACGGTCAAACGAGAGAGGACATGTCCATGCCTACGATCCCCCATTACGACGTCATCATTGTTGGTGCAGGCCCCGTTGGCCTGCTGCTCAGCTGCGAGCTGCGGCTGGCCCAGTGCTCTGTGCTGGTGCTCGAGCAAGCCGGCGACCCGCACTCCCCGCTCAAGCAAGCGCCCTTTGGCATTCGTGGCCTCACTATCCCCTCGCTGGAGGCGCTGCAGCGCCAGGGCTTGCTGGAGGCCGTCACCGCATCTCTGCATGGTGGCGCGCCCGCCGCCTCGCGCCCCCACTGGCTGCAGCATGCGCGCCGGCCCGGCGGGCACTTTGCGGGCCTGCAGTTTTTCCAGGACCAGATCGACACCACACGCTGGCCCTACCGGCTGCCCAGCCCCGTCAGCGAGAGCATGCCCACGACAATGGAGCGCCTTGAATCGGTGCTGGCACGGCGTGCCGCAGAACTGGGTGTGCAGGTGCGCCGAGGGGTTCGCGTGACCGGCCTGGTGTAGTCAGCCGACAGCGTGCAAGTGCAAGCCGGTGATGCACAGCTGCAAAGCCGCTGGCTGGTGGGCTGCGATGGTGGCCGCAGCCAGATCCGCAAAGCCGCCGGTTTTGACTTTGCCGGCACCGAGCCCGAGTTCACGGGCTACTCGGTAGAGGCCACGCTGGAGAACAGCGCTGCCCTCAGCCCCGGCCGCCATTACACGGCCACGGGCATGTACACCTTCCAGCCGCCCGGCACGATCGCGATGGTCGATTTTGACGGCGGCGCCTTCCACGGCAGCACCCCCATTACTACCGAGCATGTGCAAACGGTGCTGCGCCGGGTCAGCGGCAGCGATGCCGCGATCACATCGCTACAACTCGCATCCACCTGGACCGACCGCGCCCGCCAGACCAGCAGCTACCGCAAGGGCCGCGTGCTGCTGGCGGGAGACGCCGCCCATATCCACTCGCCCTTGGGTGGCCAGGGCCTGAACCTCGGTCTTGGGGATGCGATGAACCTGGGCTGGAAGCTGGCCGCCACCCTCCAGGGCAATGCGCCAGCGGGCCTGCTGGACAGCTATACCGCCGAGCGCCACCCGGTCGGCGCCCAGGTGCTGGACTGGTCCCGCGCCCAGGTCGCCCTGATGCGGCCCAGCCCCGCCACACGCGCCCTCGCCGATATCCTGCGCGACCTGGTCGCCACGCGCGACGGCGCCACCTACTTTGCCGATCGCGTCTGGGGCGCGACGCTGCGCTATGACCTCGGCGACCCCCACCCCTTGGTCGGCCGCAGCGCGCCCGACTTTGCGCTGGCCGATGGCTCGACCCTCGCTGGCCATCTGCAGACCGGCCATGGCTTGCTGCTGGACTTTGGCAGCGCCGCGCCGTTGCGCGACTTGTCAGCAGGGTGGAAGGGGCGCCTTCGCTATATCGCCAGCAGCGCGGCTGATGAACTTGGCTTGCAATCGCTGCTGGTCCGCCCGGATGGCATCGTCGCCTGGGTGGGTGAAGGTGTTGTGGAGCAGGACCAGGCGGCTGAGGCAATTCAACGCTGGTTTGGCCAGCCGCTGCAGCGCTGATGCGCGGGCGGGGGGCCGGACCTTAATCCGGCTCCGGCCAAAACATCTTTCGGACCTGGTCGTTGAAGTAAGGCAGCATCAAGGTCAAACCGCCCGAGGCATTGGCCAGAAAATCCAGCACTTGGGCCCAGGAGGACTCGACGGAGAGCCAGTTGTTGCCGACGATAAACAGCAGCCCGCAGGCGGTGGTGACCAGGTTGAGCGCAGGCGCCCAGGGACGAAAGCGCATGCAGCCATAAAAACCGGCGGTCCAACCCAAGATGATGAAGCACAGCAGCACGACCATCTCCCCCTCCAGCGCGATAGGAAACCGCAGCGGATGCTGCGAGGACAGCAGCTCGGTCCTGAAATCCATGCGGATGGACAGCACTAACAGCAGGACGGTGGCGATAACGAGCAGGCGGTAGCGATTTTTGGTCATGGGTCTGGGGCAAGTTGCGCCATGCTAGCAAATCGCCAACCGCTAGCGGCCTTCCTCTATGAGTCTTCTCAGCCCTCAGGACTGTGTCACCCCTTTTGTATCCCGCGCAGCGCTCACAGGCTCGCCAAGGTCTGGGCATGCATCTTTGCGCGCTCCTCCTTGCGCTCGCTGTAGCGGTCCACCAGATACGGCGCAAGGTCCCGGGTCAGCAGGGTGAACTTCAGCAGCTCCTCCATCACATCCACCACGCGGTCATAAAAAGGCGATGGCTTCATGCGCCCCTCGTCGTCAAACTCCTGGTAGGCCTTGGCGACCGAGCTTTGGTTGGGAATGGTCAACAGGCGCATCCAGCGGCCCAGAATGCGCAGCTGGTTCACGGCATTGAAGGACTGCGAGCCGCCGCTCACCTGCATGACCGCCAGCGTCTTTCCCTGCGTGGGCCGCAGGGCGCCTTCGGACAGCGGTATCCAGTCCACCTGGGTCTTCATGATGCCGGTCATCGCGCCGTGGCGCTCCGGTGAAGTCCAGACCATGCCTTCGCACCACCGCACCAGCGCGCGCAGCTCCGCCACCTTGGGGTGGTCCTCCGGCACGGTATCGGGCTGCGGCAAGCCGTCGGGGTCGTAGATGCGGACCTCGGCCCCCATGCCTTCCAGCAGCCGCGCTGCCTCCTGGGTCAGGAGCCGGCTGTAGGAGCGCTCACGCAGTGAGCCGTACAGCATCAGGATGCGCGGGGCATGGGCAGACAGCTGGCGAGGCTGCAGCTGCTGCGGGCCAGGGGCCTGGAAGCTGCGGGCGTCGATATGGCGGGAGATGGCATCAGCAGACATCAGTGTCCTTGGTTGGATGCAGCTGGCAGGGCATCCTCGTACCAGCGCTTGGATCGATTGACAACGGCCACGACGGCCAGCATCACCGGCACCTCGATCAGCACGCCGACCACGGTGGCCAGCGCTGCGCCCGAGTTCAGGCCAAACAGGCTGATCGCGGTGGCGACGGCCAGTTCAAAGAAGTTGCTGGCGCCAATCAGCGCCGAGGGCCCGGCCACGCAATGGGCCACCCCCAGCTTCTGGTTGAGCCAGTACGCCAGCCCGGCATTGAGCACCACCTGCACCAGGATGGGCACGGCCAAGAGCGCAATCACCAAGGGCTGCGCCAGGATCGACTGGCCCTGGAACGCAAACAGCAGCACCAGCGTGGCCAGCAAGGCCAGGATGGACACCGGCCCCATCAGCTCGGCGGCCCGGCCCAGTGCCTGGCTGCCGCGCCTGAGCAGGTATTTGCGCAGCATCTGGGCCAGCGCCACCGGCACCAGGATGTAGAGCACGACCGAGACCAGCAAGGTGTCCCAGGGCACCGTGATCGAGGAGATGCCCAGCAGCAAGGCGACGATCGGCGCAAAGGCCACCAGCATGATGGCGTCATTCAAGGCCACCTGCGACAGCGTGAAGTACGGGTCCCCCTTGCACAGCTGGCTCCAGACAAAGACCATCGCCGTGCAAGGCGCTGCAGCGAGCAAAATCAAACCGGCAACGTAGCTGTCTATCTGCGCAGGATCGAGCCACTGCGCAAACACATGGCGCAAAAACAGCCAGGCCAGCAAGGCCATCGAAAACGGCTTGAGGCCCCAGTTGATGAACAAGGTCACCCCTATGCCACGGGCATGGCGGCGCAGCTGCGACAGCGCAGAAAAGTCAATCTTGAGCAGCATGGGAATGACCATCACCCAGATGAGCACACCCACCGGCAGGTTCACCTTGGCCACCTCCATCGCAGCCACGGCCTCGGTCAGGCCCGGCACGGTATAACCCAGGCCCACGCCAGCGCAGATGCACAGCAGCACCCAGAGCGTGAGGTAGCGCTCAAACCCACCGATCACCGGCTTGGTCTCAGGCACGGGCATGTTCAAGACTCCGCAATCCGCTGCACTGCCGCTTGCAGCGCCTGGTTGCCTAGCTTGTCAAACGGCAGTTGAAGCAGCTGCAGCATGCGGTAGGCCAGCGCCTGGCGGGTCAGCTCAAAGCGCTGGGCTTGCTCCTCGCTGGCGGCCTCGGAGGGGTCCGGGTAGCTCCAATGGGCACGCACTGGCGCGCCCGGCCACAAGGGGCAAGGCTGGGCAGCGGCGCTGTCGCAGACGGTGATGACCACGCGCATCTCTGGCATACCAGGCTGCGCAAACAGGTCCATGCTCTTGCTCGCCAGCGCCGATACATCCACACCCGCAGCACGCAACGCCGCCAGTGCCTGCGGGTGGACACGGCCACTGGGTGCAGCGCCGGCGCTGAAGGCTTTGGCATCGATGCCCAGTGTCTGCGCCCAGTGGTTGAACATGGCCTCGGCCAGCACGCTGCGGGCCGAGTTGTGGGTGCACAGCACCAAAACATGGGTGGTCATCGTCAGCAGCCTTTGTCGCTGGCAGGGCAGCACTGGGGAGCAGTCACCTCGCAGCGGGCGCCCGCGCAGCAGTTCTCGGTCAAATAGCGCAGAACGCCATCCATGCGCACAAAGTCCGCGCGGTAGACCAGGTTGCGGCTCACGCGCTCCTGCGTGACCAGGCCCGCATGGACCAGCTCCTTGAGGTGAAAGGACAGCGCCGTGGCCGCAACGCCCAGCGCCTCCGCCAACACCGAGGGCGTAAGCCCGTCAGCCCCGGCCACCACCAGCGCACGAAACACCCGCAAGCGGACCTGGTGGGCCAGTGCGGCCAGCGATTTGATGACATGGTCTTCATTCATATTTCAATGATACTTGAAATATTGAAATAAAGCACCAAAAACTTTGCAGCGAGCTGTGATGGACACCCAAAGGCCACGCCGCCTCGGCTAAAAACTTACAGTAACTCGGCGCCCCTTGGTTCAGTGCCGAAGGCAGCTATTGCTGGCAGGCATCTTGTATCCACTGCAGCGCCTCGCGTGCACCGCGCATGTCGTGCATCGCATCGACCGCGCCGACTGAGACCAGCAGCTTTTGGGATGCAACGGCTTTGGCCAGGGCGGCGCCCTCCAGCGTCAGCACCCCAAAATGCCGGATAACGCCAGCAGCTTCCGTCAAAGGTGGCGGAAGAGGAACGCCGTCCAATGCGATCGCCAAAGCCCCGCTCGAAAGCACCGCCCGCATGGGCACTGCCGCAATCGTCAAGGATGTGCCATTGAGCGTCATCCCCCCACCCACATGCCTGGCAACACAATCCTGCTTTCCAGTCGCAGGGTCCACTGCACGCGTCAGCGTCCACCAACCGATTTCTGCAGCCCGCCCAGTAGGCTCAGTCGGCCCAGCGGGCGCCGCGCAGGCGCTTCGCACACTGATGGCGATCAACAATGCAGCCATGATTCGCCCCATATCCACTCCCGCACCGTCAAAGACAAGAGGCCATTGTGAAGGATAGGGTGCCTGCCCGGTGCCTCAAGCCAGCCGTTGGCATGCCCCGCAAGAACCCACGCCAGCAGCCATGGCGGGCCGCTATCGCCGCAGGCAAAGGCAGTAGAATGGCCCGCACTTGTTCGCAAAGAAGCCGGTGACAATCCGGCACGGTCGCGCCACTGTATCGCTGCCGCAGGCCCCGGGCTCGCCCCGCGCCTTGCGCTGCCAAGTCAGACCTTTGTGCCAAGCCACCCCCGAACCAGCTGCAACCGGCATCAAGCCCGCTGGTTTGCCTAGGACGCGCTTTTCCTGGAGTTCCCATGCAGACACCTGCCCCCAGCCGCCGCTTGGCGCTGCCCTTGCACCCGGCGCTATGGCGCACAGGCCTGGCCTGGCCGTTGGCGGGATGCGGCCGCTAGGCGGCCAGCACTCGTCCAGCGCCGGCCCCGGCCCCCGCCCCGCCTCCCCCTTTTTGTTTCAGACTGCCGCGCGCACTGCGCCCAACGGCCCCGCCCCAGGCTTGCCCGGCAGCCCTGCCCCTTTTTATTTGGAGACATCCCCATGCGCACCAGCCAGAAGATTCCAGCCACCATCGTCACCGGCTTTCTGGGCAGCGGCAAGACCACCTTGCTGCGCCATATCCTGTCCAATGCCAACGGCCGCCGCATTGCGGTGATCGTCAACGAGTTCGGCGAGCTGGGCATTGATGGCGAGATTCTGCGTGGCTGCGGCATTGGCTGCGAAGACGAGAACGGCGAGCAGGCCGGCCAACTGTATGAGCTGGCCAATGGCTGCATGTGCTGCACCGTGCAGGAAGAGTTCTACCCCGTGATGCGCAAGCTGATCGAGCGCCGTGGCGATATCGACCATATCCTTATCGAGACCAGCGGCCTGGCCCTGCCCAAGCCCCTGGTGCAGGCCTTCAACTGGCCCGAGATCAAGAACGCCTGCACGGTCGATGCGGTAATCACCGTGGTCGATGTGCCAGCCGCTGCCGCCGGCCAGTTTGCCGCCAACCCCGCTGCGGTCGATCTGCAGCGCAAGCAGGACCCCAACCTCGACCACGAGTCGCCGCTGCACGAGCTGTTTGAAGACCAGCTCATCTCCGCCGACCTGGTGGTGCTGAGCAAGCTCGACCAGGCCAGCGCCGCCGACCGCGCCGCTGTCGAGGCCCTGGTGCGCGAAGACATTCCGCCTGCCGTCAAGATCGTGGCTGCCGACCATGGCCGCATCGACCTGGATGTGGTGCTGGGCCTGTCCAGCGCGTCCGAGGAAAGCATCGAATCGCGCAAGGGCCACCACGAGCACGAAGCCGGCCATGTGCATGACGAGCACGACCATGACGATTTCGACTCCGTCGTCGTGCAGCTGGGCGAGGTGGAGCGCGAAGCACTGCTGGCCCAGCTGGCCGATGTGGTCGCGCAGCAGACTGTCTACCGCATCAAGGGCTTTGTGGCCCTGCCCGGCAAGCCGATGCGCCTGGTAGTGCATGGCGTGGGCAAGCGCTTTGACAGCTACTTTGACCGCCCATGGCGCGCCGATGAAAAGCGCGCAAGCCACCTGGTCTTTATCGGGCATGACCTGGACGAGGCAGCGATCCGCGCCCAGCTCGCCGCCAGCCCGGTCGGAGCGCTCTGATGCATTTGCTCGCGGTCCAGCCCGGTGGCTTTGTCGACGACGAGGCCTTTGTCTCCAGCCTGGGGCAAAGCCCGGCCGACATCGTGATCCTGAGCGCCGCAGACACCACCTTGGCCCTGCTGGCGCAAGCCTATGCGCAGCTGCGGGCCGGCATGGATGGCGAGCAACTGCCCAGCGTGCGGCTGGCCAATCTGATGTACCTGCGCCAGCCCGCATCGGTCGATCTGTATGCCGATGAGGTGCTGCAGCATGCCAAGCTCATCATCATCGACCACCTGGGCGGCGAGAGCTACTGGCCCTATGGCACCGAGCGCGTCATGGCGCTGTGCCGCGCCCACAAGATTGCGCTGGCCATGTTCTCGGGCGACAGCAGTGAAGACCTGAACCTGCTGCAAAAAAGCACGGTGGCGCAGCAAGACTGCCGTACCTTGTGGCGCTACCTGCGCGAAGGCGGCCTGGCCAATGCGCGCGAGCTGTTTCGCTTTGTCTGGCACGGCCTCCTGGGCGGCCCGCATGCGGCGCTGCCCCCGCGCCCCCTGCCAGCGGTGGCCGTCTACCACCCCGGCAGTGATGAGGCCACGGTCGCCACCTGGCAGCAGCCGGGCCCGCTGCAGTGGCAGCCCGGCGCGCCAGTGGTCATGCTGCTGTTCTACAAGGCGCATCTGCAGTCGGGCAACACCCAGGTGTTTGCCGACCTGTGCCAGGCCTTGCTCGCCCAGGGTATGAACCCGCTGCCGCTGGCCTTGCAATCGCTGAAGGACGCCGGCTGCCTGGCGGCCTTGCAGGCGCTGTGCGCCAGCGAAGAGGTCGCACTGATCCTCAACACCACCGCCTTCTCGCAGGCCTCGCTCGATACACCCGGCGACCATGCACTGGCAGGCGATATCCCCGTGCTGCAGCTGATCCTGTCGGGCAGCAATGAGCAGACCTGGCTGGACAGCACCCATGGCCTGCAGCCGCGCGACATTGCGATGCATGTGGCCATGCCCGAGGTCGATGGCCGTATCATCACGCGGGCGATCAGCTTCAAGGGCCTGTCGCACCGCAGCGATCTGACCCAATCCGATGTGGTGCAGTACCAGGCCCACCCCGAGCGCATGGGCTTTGTCGTGGCGCTGGCCCAGCGCTGGTGCCAGCTGCGCAGCAAGCCCAATGCCGACAAGCGCCTGGCGCTGGTGCTGGCCAACTACCCCAGCAGCGAAGGCCGCATCGGCAATGGCGTGGGGCTGGATACCCCCGCCTCCGTGATTGAAATCCTGCGCGCGCTGGCGGCCGATGGCTATGCCGTCGATGCCATGCCCGCCGACAGCCAGGCGCTGATGGACTTGCTGCAGCAAGGCATCACCAATGCGCCCGATTCCTGGGCCACGCGCGCCGCCTGGCAAAGCCTGAGCCTGGACGACTACCTGCAGTACTTCAATACCCTGCCAGCCGCCAACCAGCAGGCCATCACCGAGCGCTGGGGCGCACCCGCACAAGATCCGATGCTGCGCGAAGGCCGCTTTATGGTGTCCGGTCTGCGCCTGGGCCAGATCTTTGTTGGTGTGCAGCCTGCACGCGGCTACCAGCTCGATGCGCTGGCCGCCTACCATGACCCGGATTTGGTGCCGCCGCACTACTACCTGGCCTTCTACCACTGGCTGCGCAGCCAATGGCAGGCCGATGCGATGGTGCATGTGGGCAAGCACGGCAACCTCGAATGGCTGCCCGGCAAGAGCGTCGCGCTGTCGGCCAACTGCTGGCCCGATCTGGTGCTCGGCCCCCTGCCCCACCTCTACCCGTTTATCGTCAATGACCCCGGCGAAGGCACGCAGGCCAAGCGCCGCGCCCAGGCCGTGATCATTGACCACCTGATGCCCCCGCTCACCCGCGCCGAAAGCTATGGGCCCACGCGCGATCTGGAGCGCATGGTGGATGAGTACTACGAGGCCGCCACCCTGGACCACAAGCGCGCGCAAATCCTGCGCCAGCAGATCCTGGCCCACATCGTGCAGCACGACCTTCACCAGGACCTGGGCCTGCAAGCCCCCGGCAGCGATGAGGAAGAGCAGCAGCTGCTCAACCGCACCGATGCCTACCTCTGCGAGTTGAAGGAAAGCCAGATCCGCGACGGCCTGCATATCTTCGGCGTCTCGCCCGCTGGCCGGCTGGAGACCGACACCTTGCTCGCCTTGGCGCGCCACCCCGTCGGTGGTGGCAAGGGCGCGAACCAAAGCCTGGTGCGCGCACTGGCCCGCGACCTGGGCCTGGACTTTGACCCGCTGGACGCCGACTGGTCCGCTGCCTGGACCGGCCCGCGCCCCGCCCTGCTTCAAGACCTGCAAGATCTGCAGAACCAGCCCTGGCGCCACCACGGCGACACGCGCGAGCGCCTGGAGCTGCTGGCCTTGCAGATCCTGGCCCCCGGCGCCGCCTTGCCGCCAGCACTGGCCGAGCTGGCCGACGGCCACACCCAGGCCGTGCTGCGCCGGGTGCAGCAGGATCTGCGCCCGCGCCTGGCCGCCTGCGGCCCGCAAGAGCTGCTGCAACTGCTGCGCGGCCTGGCGGGGCGCTTTGTGCCAGCGGGCCCGAGCGGCGCGCCCACGCGCGGCCGGCCCGATGTGCTGCCCACGGGGCGCAATTTCTTCTCGGTCGATACGCGCGCCATCCCCACGCAAACCAGCTGGGGCATGGGATTCAAATCGGCGCAACTGCTGGTGGAGCGCTACACGCAAGAGCATGGCGAATACCCGGTCACCATTGGCCTGTCTGTGTGGGGCACGGCCACCATGCGCACTGGCGGCGACGATATCTCGCAGGCCTTTGCGCTGATGGGCGTGCGCCCCACCTGGGCCGATGGCAGCTGGCGCGTCAGCGATTTTGAGGTGCTGCCCCTGCATGTGCTGGGGCGGCCCCGGGTCGATGTGACCTTGCGCGTCTCGGGCTTTTTCCGGGATGCGTTCAGCAATGTGATCCGTTTGTTTGATGCCGCCGTGCAAAAAGTGGCGGCGCTCGACGACGAAGACGCCGCGCAAAACCCGATCCGCGCCCGCGTGCTGGCCGAGGCCGCGCAGCTGCAGCAGCAGGGGCTGGACGCCAAGGAGGCGCGCCACCAGGCGGGTCTGCGCGTTTTTGGCGCCAAGCCCGGCAGCTATGGCGCGGGCCTGCAGGGCCTGATTGACAGCGGCCAGTGGCAAAGCGACGAGGACCTGGCAACGGCCTACCGCAACTGGGGGGCCTATGCCTACGGCCAGCACGACGAAGGCAGCCAGGTGCCCGAGACCTTTGTGCGGCGCCTCGCCGAGATGCAGCTGGTGCTGCACAACCAGGACAACCGCGAGCACGATGTGCTCGACTCCGGCGACTACTACCAGTTCCAGGGCGGCATGGCCGCTGCCGTGCGCCACTACAGCGGCCAACAACCGGCCATGTACTTTGGCGACCACAGCAACCCCGAGTCGCCACGCATGCGCAGCCTGCAAGAAGAGATCAGCCGCGTGGTGCGCGCACGGGCCACCAACCCCAAGTGGATCGAGGGCGTGCAGCGCCATGGCTACAAAGGCGCGTTCGAGATTGCCGCCACCGTGGACTACCTCTTTGCCTTTGATGCCACGGCCCGTGTGGTGCGCGATGACCAATACGCCCGCGTGACCAATGCCTTTGTCGCCGATGACACCACGCGCGCCTTTATGCAGCAGCACAATCCGCAGGCCTTCCACGGCATGTGTGAGCGCCTGCTTGAAGCCATACAGCGTGGCCTGTGGCAAGCGCCCGGCGACTACCCCCAATTGCTGGAGACCCATTTGCTCGAGACCGAACACCTGCTGGAGATGCGATGAGCACCGCCACCGATCTGCATTTTCCCTTCAGCGCCATTGAGGGCCAGGCCGCGCTGCAGCAGGCCTTGCTGCTCTTGGCCGTCGATCCGCAGCTGGGCGGCGTGCTGGTGGAAGGCCCGCGCGGCACTGCCAAATCCACCAGTGCCCGCGCGCTGGCTGCGCTGCTGCCCAGCGGCCATTTTGTCAATCTGCCGCTGGGCACCACTGAAGAGCAACTGCAAGGCACGCTCGATCTGGAAGCTGCCCTGCAGTCCTCAGCCGTGCAGTTCCGCCCCGGCCTGCTGGCCCAGGCGCACCAGGGCATCTTGTATGTGGACGAGGTCAACCTGCTGCCCGATGGCCTGGTGGACTTGCTGCTCGATGTCAGTGCCAGCGGCACCAACCGCATCGAGCGCGATGGCGTATCGCACCAGCATGCCGCGCGCATTGCACTGATCGGCACGATGAACCCCGAAGAAGGCCAGCTGCGCCCGCAGCTGCTCGACCGCTTTGGCCTGTTTGTGCGCCTGCCCAATGTGCCCGATGTGGACACGCGCAAGCGCATTGTGCGCGCCCGCATGGCCTTTGATGCGGACCCGGCCCATTTCTGCGCCCAGCAAGCGGAGGCACAAGCCCGGCTGCGCGCGCAGATTGCTGCCGCACGGCAGCAGTTGGCCAGCGTCGTCTGGCCCGATGCAGTGTTTGATGCCGTTGCACAGCTGTGCCAGCAATCCGGTGCCGAAGGCGTGCGTGCCGACCTGGTGATGCTGCGTGCCGCCCGCGCCCAGGCCGCGCTGGCGGGCCATGCCGAGGTCAGCCTGGCCGATGTGCAGGCCGTGGCCGAGCTGGCACTGGCCCACCGCCGCAGTGCCGATGCGGCGCAGCCGCCATCGCCGAGTGGCCAGGCCAACGATCCCAACGGTCAACAAGACCAACAGCAGCAACCGCAGCGGCAACCGCCAAACCAGGCACAAACCAAAGAGCAAACCAGCAAGGCCGACGCCCCCAGCAACAACGCCA
This sequence comes from Comamonas sp. MYb21, assembly GCF_037479395.1. NCBI lineage: Bacteria > Pseudomonadati > Pseudomonadota > Betaproteobacteria > Burkholderiales > Comamonadaceae > Comamonas > Comamonas sp. MYb21. The sequence continues at coordinate 307,851 of NZ_JBBGZC010000008.1, forward strand.
ATGCCAACCACAGCCAGCCCGATGGCTGGGGCGGCATGGCCGCGCCGCGCCACACCGGTATCGAGCCCGTCAAGGCCCTGCGGCCCTTTATCGCAAAAAAAGCCTGACGCGCCTCAGCCTGGCCGGCAAGGCCAAGCTGGGGCGCGCGCAGAGCACGCAGCGCGCCGGCCGCCTGCTGGCAACGGCCAGCCAGCGCATTGACTGGCCGCGCAGCCTGGCCGCCAAAGGCCAGGCCAAGTTGGCGCGCCCGCACCTACGCTTTCGCAAGCAGCCCGCCGGCGCGCAGCTGATGCACTGCGTGCTGCTCGATACCTCCGCCTCCATGCTGCGCGGCCAGCAGCTCGCCCGCGCCAAGGGCTACCTGCAGGCCATTGCCGAGCAGGCCTACCGCCAGCGCGACAAGCTCTGCGTGCTGGGCTTTAGCGGCGACAGCGCCTATGTGATCCAGGCAGGGGCCAAGGCCCAGGCCTGGAACGAGGGCTGGATCCGCCCGATTGCCGGCGGCGGCGGCAGCCCGTTGGCCAGCGCCATCAGCTTGCTGGAGCGCCTGCTGCAGCGCGCCCGTCGCCAAGGCCCCGTGCATGCCTGCGTCTGGCTGCTCAGCGACGGCCGCTTTGCCCAGGTGCCCGAGCGCCCCAGCTGCGCCGAGCAGATCACCGTCGTGGGCTTTGACCGGGGTGGCCTGTCATTGCAGCTGAGCCAACGCCTGGCAGCACGCTGGCACGCGGATTGGATACCGGCCTGAGCCAGTGCCTTGCGCCGCCATGGCGGCTCGTTGAGCTTACAAATCCTCTTGCTGCATACAAATGGAGAACCGACGCTCACCCTGCTGTCGGTTCTTCGTGCGTGTCGGTCCTCCGTGAGTTTTGAATTTTTCTCAATGAAGTTTGAACTCGGAGCGCTCTGAGCGCACCCAGAGGGCGTGACGGGGCGACTTTCAGCCTGTCGCGGCCCCTGTGATTGCAGCGAGGCTGCTGTTGCGCTTGGTCAATTTGAAGCTAGGATGGCTGCTGTCGGTCAATAACAGGCCGTCTCGGCAAATGAAAGCAGAAGCTCCACGTCCCAGCTCAGCGGGCGAAATGCCAGGCCACCATGCCCAAGGCTTGATAGCAGCCCCCTTACGCATCAGGTGGGATGCATTGTTGCAGGCCTACATCAAAAGAGATGTACAAAGCTAAGAATCGCCGACCAGGCCAGCTCAAGCAAAGCCCACGCGGAAAACAATCCGTTCATCACAAGAAAAAGCGCGCCAACGACAATCACTAAAGCGATGAGTTGCACAGCTTTCATGCGATGAAGTCTCCCGAAAAAGCCAATTTTTCATTATGCATAGCTGTCTCCTACCGATAAGGCTTATCGTGTAGCGTGGGTTATACACTGTCCCCCTGGGTCGGCCTGCGACGGTCGCGGATCGGCCACAAGCAGACTTTCCAATGAGCACTGGAAAGCAGTCGTTCACAATTCCCGACCAACTGAGGGTTGACTCCATCAACCCATGTGCTCCCTACCCATTGAAGCTGCCTCGCTCAAAGTGAAGTGTTGGCGGCCTCTTTGACTCCTCTGGCATTAGCTGCAAAACATTGATTTCATTGCGCGAGCCTAGGCGGATCCGCTGGAGAAATGTGCCAGCTCCCTGTGAAACGAAGATTTGAAGCTGCCCGTCTTGGTATAGACCTTTGTTGAAAGGAAAGAGCAGCGTGTTGAATCGCCCCGGGTTTCCTAGACACCTCTGAGCCTCAAATCTGAGGCCCAATAGGAGGTGCCATGACGAACAA